>JBDRVE010000006.1:8296-62580 GCA_039801725.1 candidate division WOR-3 bacterium
AAATTACTTGACCATTACTTCCTTCTAAACAGAAAATATTATTACTCCAAGAAGATGCCAAAGCATCATCAATTCCGTTGCCATTAACATCGGGAATTGGTCTGACACAATAGACGTCGCCACCAGTATTAAAAGACCAAAAGATAGTTGGATTATTTCCTCGGCTATTACCACTGATACAATAAATTCTTCTATCTCTTCCATTTCCCCAGGCACCAGCCAAGACATCATCATAACCATCATTATTTACATCCCTAATTGAATGGACTGAGCCAATTGCATCTTCTGCCCGAAATCGCCAGATAATATTACCGGTTCTTCCGGAAAAACAGAATACTGTTTGGCAATCGGTTCCAGTACCAGCAATTACTTCCCAAATACTATCGCCATCAATATCTCTTAATGGATTTACCGAATAGACCCAGCCTGAACCATAAGGGTCATTATAGGTATTATAAGACCAAATTGTGCTGCCATCGCGCCCGCTAATCGCAAAAATTGTCCTACCACCCCAAGCAGTTCCTAAAAGGGCATCGCCATAACCATCGTTATTTAAATCAAGGATATAAGAGATACATTGGTCGCCCCAACCACCACTATTACTCAATCCACCTTGCGGCCAGACTGCCCAAATTGTCTCACCACTATTTCCTGAAAGACAAAAGAAATGGGCATTACCAGTTGCGCCCGCATCATAAGATTCTGCCAAAACATCAGGATAGCCATCATTATTCACATCAAAGAATTCCGAAACACATTCCATATCGTCAATCCCTTGAAAAGTCCAAAGAAGATGTTGGAGATAGATTTTATAACTACTTTCAATACGCATCTCCTCTAAAACTTTTACATTATTATCAGGGATTTGAAAGATTAAAATAAAGGTTAATAAAAAATTCATCTTTGCCTCCTTTTAAATAATATTAAACAATTTTTTAACTAATAAATCAATTTCCTTTTCTAATTTTTCTATTTCCTTATCCTTTCCTTCTTCTTTCAATCTATGACATTCTTTTGAAAGATAAGAAAGTTGTTTATGGATTTCATTATTTGGGTCAAATTTGGGAATGCCAATATGTTTCATTGTCGAAAGTGTGTTAAAATTTCTGCTAATCAAAGAGTTTGTATTTAAATTTAAAGATTTTTTTATTGGCTCAAGAATTCTCTCAAAACCAATTCTTAAATCTTCCTCAGTCCTTGCCTGCTTTAAAAGTTCCTTTGTTTCTTTTACTAATTTGTCTGCCACCGAAAATAAATTGTCTTTCATAAAACTTATTAAATATACAAATTTTTATAGAAATGTCAATAGGATATTTCTGATTATATTATCAAAATTTTATATTGACAACAATAAAATTTAACTTTTATCAAATTACCCAAATTTATAAGTTCTTGATTTTCAATAACTTATCTTAATTTTTCAGTTTTCTGTATGGAAACTTTTTATTTTGAGGAAAAATTTTATAAGTATTTGAAATTTAATAACTTAACTACTATCACCCTTTTGGATAGGGGGCTATCTACTATACCAACTTGGATACTGCCTTGGAGGTATTTTTATAAATATTTTCCAATAGTTATTTATGATGATTCTGCTTTTTATTTTGTTTAGGAATTTCTTTTAGATTAATCTTTGATATTTTTAAAAAAATATTTTTGACTTTTTATTTATTTATTTTATAATTTATTTAGTTTAAATAAATAGGAGGTTAAGATGATTAATAAAGTAGGTGTTTTAGGTGCGGGAACAATGGGTAATGGTATTTGTCAAGTTTTTGCCCAAACTGGTTATCCAGTGATAATGGTTGATTTGACTAATGAGATTTTAGAAAAAGGGCTGGCAACCATTAAAAAGAGTTTAGAGAAATTTGTCGAAAAAGGCAAAATTACCCAAGAGGATAAAGAGAAAACTTTAGAAAGGATAAAAACTTCTACTAATAAAGATGACCTTCAAGATTGTGATATAATCATTGAAGCAATTATTGAGAATAAGGAAGAGAAAAAGAAGGCGTTTAGTTATTTAGATAAAATCTGTAAGAAAGAAGCAATTTTTGCCTCTAATACTTCAACAATTTCTATTACCGAATTAGCAAGTGCCACAAACCGACCAGAAAAATTTATTGGAATGCATTTTATGAATCCGGTTCCACTAATGACATTAGTAGAGGTAATAAGGGGTTTAAGAACTGATGAGAAAGTTGTTGAAATTGTTGTTGATTTGGCAAAGAAACTTGGTAAAGTGCCGGTAGTTGTTAATGATTCTCCAGGTTTTGTTTCTAATCGGGTTTTGATGCCAATGATTAATGAGGCGATTTATTGTCTTTATGAAGGGATTGCTGATAAAGAAGCGATTGATAACATTATGAAATTGGGGATGAACCATCCGATTGGTCCTTTGGCACTGGCTGATTTGATTGGTTTAGATGTTGTTTTGGCTATTTTAGAAGTTTTAGAGAAGGATTTAGGAGACCCGAAATATCGTCCTTGTCCTTTGTTAAAAAAGATGGTGAATGCTGGATTTTTGGGAAGAAAGACAAAAAGGGGATTTTATGAGTACCAATAAGAAAAAATGGGAATATAAAATAAAAGTATTAGAAGTTCATAGTCATCCAATCTTGGCTTTGGGAAGGTGGCAGATTGAAGGTGATGATAAAAAGATAATTAAAGAGTTCCCTAATGTGGAAAAATATATTAATCAACTGGGCGAAGAAGGCTGGGAACTGGTGGGAACTGCTCCCGGTTCAGATAGCCAAGGAACAATCACCAAGGTGCTTTTGATTTTTAAGCGGGAAAAAGAATAGTTTGTCTTTAAATCCTATTGATTGGCTTTCTATCGGAATTATTACAGTTTTTGGTGCGATTCAATTTTTAAGAAGTTTAGATAATTTAAGTCTTATTTTTTATGAAACCGGCGGGATTATTTTGGCCTGTTATTTTAGTAATATTATTTTTAAAAAGTTTTCTTATAACCCCTATTCTTATCTCTTTTCCTTTATTCTTTTTTTAATTCTTTCTTTTTTTCTTTCTCGGATTATAAATAATTTCTTTTCTTTCTCATTGGGAATTTTTACCTATCTTTTTGGTCTTTTTTTAGGAATTGTTTTTTCTTGGGCGTTATGCCATGCGGTATTAAAAACAATATTAATTTTTTATAAAAACAATCCTGATCTAATTTATCTTTATAAGAAATCCATCTTTGTTTCGCAAATCCTTTTCTTTGGTTTCTTTCGGGAACTTTTGGCATTTTTAACAAGTGTGAGACATAATATTTTCCGCTTTGACTAATGAAAAATATTTTGGCGATTGATTTCGGTTTGAAAAGGGTAGGGCTTGCCTTAGGTGATGAAGAAAAAAGATATGTTTATGGTTATAAAACAATAGAAATTAATAATCTTAATGATTTGCTTAAAAAGATTTTAGAGATTGTGAAAGAAAAAGAGGTTTTTAAAATTATTATTGGCTACCCAAAAGGTTTAAAAGGTGAAGAGACGGAAAGAGGAAGATTAGTAAAAAAATTTAAAGAGAGATTAGAAAAAACGATTGATAAAGAGATAATTTTATTTGATGAGCGCTACACCACCGATTTGGCAAAAAGGATTATTTTCCCCAAAGATTTTAAAAAATCTGGCTTAAAAAAGAAAGAGAGTATGAAAAGAGAGATAAATCTTTTATCAGCAATTTTACTTTTAGAAAGTTATCTAAAAGGTGAAGAAAAAGAGCGAGAAGATTGAAAAGATTTCTTTAATTTTTCTTACTTTTCTTTTTATTTTTTTTCACCAATTTTTTATTAAAGAGAAAGTAAGCGAAAAGATAAATATTTTTATCCCTAAAAATTTATCTTTAAAAGAAATTGGTGATTTATTAAAAGAGAAAGGTATAATAAAAAGAAGATGGTTATTTTCTCTTTATACGAAGATTTTTTTTAAAGAAAAATCATTAAAATATGGTTATTATCAACTTCCGAAAAATTTTTCTGAGTTTAAAATTTTATTACTATTATTAAAAAAATATTCAATGCCAGTTTTTGTGACCATACCAGAGGGTTTAACTATTAAAGAGATTGCAGAAATTTTAGAAAAAAAAGGTGTATGTCCTAAAGAAGAATTTCTTCAATATACTACTTCTCCGGATGTTTTGAAGAAATATAATATCTTCTTTCCTACTGCCGAAGGTTTTTTGTTTCCTGATTCTTATGAATTTTTTACCAATTCTTCACCAGAGGTTATTTTTGATAGAATGTGCCGTCGGTTTTGGCAAATCTATTTGGATTTAAAGAGAAGATATAAAACTAATTTGTCTGATTCAACAATTATTATTTTGGCATCCATTGTTGAGAGGGAAGCGAAGGTTGATTATGAAAGACCAATAATCGCTTCGGTATTTTTAAATCGTTTGAAAAAAGGAATGCGTTTAGAGTCCTGTGCGACAATTGAATACCTTTTAAAGGAAAGAAAGAAAATATTAAGTAGGGAAGATTTAAAAATTAATTCTCCTTATAATACCTATCGCTATAAAGGACTGCCACCAACGCCAATTTGTAATCCTTCCAAGAAATCTTTAGAGGCGGTTTTAAATCCTAAAAAGACCGATTATTATTATTTCTTTACCAAGAACGGAATTACCCATATCTTTTCTAAAACCTATTCGGAACATTTAAATAAAATAAAACATTGACAAATATTGATTTTTTAAAGAAATTTATTATAATAAAATTCTATGATAAAAAATAACAATTATTCAGATTACGATGCCTCAAAAATTCATGTGCTTAAAGGTTTAGAAGCTGTCCGTCGAAGGCCAGCAATGTATATTGGTGATGTGGGGGTCCGTGGTCTCCATCATCTTATTTACGAAGTGGTTGATAATTCAGTAGACGAAGCTTTGGCTGGTTTTTGCGATCATTTGATTGTTACGTTACATAAAAATAATTCTTGCTCAGTAGAAGATAATGGCCGAGGAATTCCTGTAGATATTCATCCAACAGAAAAAAAACCTGCTTTAGAAGTGGTTATGACTATGCTTCATACTGGGGCAAAATTTGAAAACAAAGTTTATCGGATCTCCGGTGGTTTACACGGAGTGGGTGTTTCGGTTGTGAATGCTTTGTCGGAATGGTTGGAGGCCTATGTTTATCGGGATGGAAACATTTATTATCAAAAATACGAAAGGGGTGTAACAAAAACTCCATTACAGATTATTGGAAAAACAAAAAAAACCGGAACAAAAATAACTTTCAAACCGGATAAACAAATTTTCAAAAAGATTGAATTTGACTACGAATTGGTTGCTAATCGGTTAAGGGAACTTGCTTATTTAGTTCCTAATTTAAAGATTGAACTTTATGACGAAAGAAAAGATAAACACGAAGTTTTTCATTATCCTGGTGGAATTATTGATTTCTTAAAATATTTAGATGCTGGGCGCACGCGGCTTCATAAGCCCATTTATTTTAAAGTAGAAAAAGATAAATTAGAAATAGAAATCGCTTTTCAATATAATGATAGTTATTTAGAAAACATTTTTTCCTATGTTAATACTATTAACACTCACGAAGGAGGAACTCATGTTTCAGGTTTTAAATCAGCCTTAACAAGGACTTTAAACGAATATGCTAAAAGAAATAATCTTTTGAAAGAAGATATTGAAATTATTGGTGAAGACACAAGGGAGGGGTTAACAGCAATTATCTCTCTTAAAATTCCTGACCCTCAATTTGAAGGACAGACAAAAACGAAATTAGGAAATAGCGAAGTAAAAGGTATCGTTGAAGCAATTGTTAATGAAAAATTAGAAGCCTTTTTAGAAGAAAATCCTCGGGTTGCTAATATAATTATTAATAAAATTATCAGCGCCGCAAAAAGTCGTTTGGCAGCAAAAAAGGCTCGAGAGTTAGCAAGAAGAAAATCACTTTTAGAAACTGATGTTTTACCAGGTAAATTAGCTGATTGTCAAGAAGAGGATCCAAGAAATGCGGAGATATATATCGTAGAGGGTGAATCGGCTGGTGGCTCGGCTAAACAAGGAAGGGATAGAAGATTTCAGGCAGTTTTACCTTTAAGGGGAAAAATTTTAAATGTAGAAAAATCGAGTTTAAACAAAGTTTTAGGTAATGAAGTAATAAAAACAATTGTTACTGCCCTGGGTGGTGGTTTTGGTGAAGATGAATTTGATCCAGAAAAATTGCGATATCATAAAATAATTATAATGACGGATGCCGATGTGGATGGTTCCCATATTAGAACGTTGCTTTTGACTTTTTTTTACCGTTTTATGCGTCCGTTAATTGAGCAAGGTTATGTGTATATCGCTTTTCCACCTTTATATCGGGTAAAAGTAGATAAACAGGAATTTTATCTTTATTCGGAAGAAGAATTAGAAAAGTTTTTAAAAAGACATAAAAATGAAAAATGTGAAATTCAACGATATAAGGGATTAGGTGAAATGAATCCTCAACAACTTTGGGAAACCACAATGAATCCCGAAAAAAGAAAATTGAAGAGAGTTACTTTAGAAGATGCTGCTGAGGCAGATCGGTTATTTTCTATTTTGATGGGTGAGGAGGTAGAACCAAGAAGAAAATTTATTGAAGAAAATGCTAAATATGTAGAAAATTTAGATATATGATAAAGAGAGAAGAACTTTTTAAAAGTTTAACTGAAGCATTTGGTCCTTCCGGATTTGAAAAAGAAGTAAGCGAAATTTTAAAAACCTATTTTTCCTACGTAGGGGAAATTGTTTATGACCGATTGGGAAGTATTATCTGTAAGCGAGAGAAAAAGGGATTAAAAATAATGTTTGCTGCCCACATGGATGAAGTTGGTTTTTTAGTTTCTAAAATTACAAAAGAAGGATATGTTCAGTTTTTGCCGATCGGTGGCTGGTATTCACAGGTTTTATTAGGTTCGCCAGTAAAAATAAGAACCTATAAAGGAGATTTTTTAGGAGTGATCGGTGCGAAGCCGCCTCATGAATTACCAGAAGAAGAAAGAAACAAAGTAATTCCTATTGAGAAAATGTATATTGATTTTGGAACTTTTGATGGTTTTGATATAAGTAAAGAATTTGGTATAAGAATTGGTGACCCAATTATTCCCTTTTTTAACTATCAAAAACTGCCTAATAATCTTCATTTAGGTAAAGCCTGGGATGATCGGTTTGGTTGCGCAATTCTTTGTGAACTCGGTTATGCTTTAAAAGAAATTGATCATCCTAATTCAATATACTTAGTAGGTACCTGCCAAGAAGAAGTTGGTTTACGAGGAGCACGCACAGCTGCCGAATTCATTAAACCTGATATTGCTTTTGCCATTGATGTTTCTATTGCTCGGGATTATCCTGGTTATAGTCTCAAAGAAACTCCAGAAAGATTAAAAAATGGTTGTGCTATAATCACTTACGATGTAACAATGATTCCTAATATAAAATTAAGAGATTTTGTTATTGAGATTGCCGAAAAATATAGTATAAAATATCATTTAACTACTATTCGCGGTGGCTATGATACAGGTGCTATCCATTTAAAGGGAATTGGAGTGCCTTCTTTAGCAATTGGTATTCCTACTAGATATATTCATTCTCATTGTGGAATTATTGCTGAAGAAGATTATATAGCCTGTCTAAATCTATTGATTAAGATTTGTGAGAATTTAGAAGATTTTTCCTTTTGATTTATCTCATTCCTTGTTGACCAAAAGAGGTGAGAATACTCATATAAGGCATAATCACTGCAATAATAATAAATACAACTCCAATTCCCATTACTAAAATAAGCACCGGTTCAATCAAACCAGTTAAATTTTTTGCTATTCTTTCTACTTCATTATCATAATAATCAGCAACTTGTCTGAGCATCTCATCTAAAGCACCTGATTCTTCACCGGTGGCTACCATTTGGACAACCATTGGCGGAAAAACTCCGCTTTCTCTCATAGGTGGTGCAATTCCTCTTCCTCGACGAACACTTTCGGCAATCGCGTCGATGTGTTGAGAAATATAAGCATTACCTACCGTTTTTGAAACCAATGCCAAACTTCTCAAAATTGGTAAACCAGTTCTATCCAAAGTTTCAAACATACGAGCAAAGCGGGCGAGAATCATTTGGTATATTAGCGGTCCGGCAATTGGAATTTTTAATTTTACCCTATCCCACCATAATCTACCAGCTTTTGTTCGGATGAAAGTATAAAATAAAATTCCCAAAATTGCTAAGAAGAAAATACCAATTGCCCAATAGTTTTTCATAAAGTTAACAAAACCGATAAGAATTTTTGTGGGTGTTGGTATGTTGCTTCCTAAACCCGTCAAAAGCATAATAAACTTTGGTAATACAAAAGTAGAAAGAACGATAACTGCCACAATCATACCCACCATTAAGATTATTGGGTATCTTAAAGCAGACATCACTTCACTTCTTAGTTTTCTTTCGTGTTCTAACAAATCCGCTAAACGGGTCAAAATTTCATCCAATACACCACCCGTTTCACCGGCCCAAACCGAATTAACATATAATTCATTGAAAATCCTGGGGTATTTTGCCATTGCTTGAGAAAGAGAGGCACCACCCATTAAGTCTTTTCTAATACCATCAAGAGCTTTGGCTAAAGCTGCTGAACGGGTTTGAGCCTGAAGAGCACTTATTGCGGAAAGCATTGGTAAGCCCGCTTTATGAAGGGTAACAAATTGACGAGTAAAATTTATTAAATCAATTGCTTTTACTCGGCCAGCAAAAAGATTTTCAAAAGAAAAACCACCGCCGCTTGGTTGCTTTATTTCTTTAACTTGAAGAGGAATGTAACCAAGAGCGTCAAGTTTTTCAATTACACTATTTACATCGCTTCCTTCTACTGTACCAGTTAGTACTCTTCCTTCTCGATCTCTTACTTTATAAGAAAATAAAGGCATAAATGCCTCCTCTTATTTATTAAATTACAATCTTTTCTGCTTCTCTCATAACTTCTTCAACAGTAGTGATGCCCATAAGAACCTTTTTAATACCATCTTCCCAAAGAGTATCCATACCGCTCTCTTTCGCTAACATTCTAATGGCACTAGTGGGCGGACGGGTGACAATTAATTCTCTCATTTTTTCGTCGACTTTCATAACCTCAAATATACCGATTCTTCCATAATACCCAGTATAACGACAATGTTCGCAACCTCGACCTCGATATAAAATGGTATCAGGAGGTAATTCTAATTCTTCTAAAATTTTAGGAGAAGGTTTATATTCTTCTTTACATTTTGGGCAAATTCTTCTTACTAATCTTTGAGCTAAAACTCCTTCCATTGCTGAAGCCACTAAGAAGGGTTCGATTCCCATATCAATTAATCGGGTAATTGTTCCAGGAGCATCGTTAGTATGGATTGTGGAAAAAACTAATTGACCGGTTAAAGCCGCACGAATTGCGACGGTTGCTGTATCTTTGTCCCGAATCTCACCAATAAAAATTACATCCGGGTCTTGACGCAAAATATGTCTTAGACCAACAAGATAAGTATAACCAGCTCTTTCGTTTACCTGAGATTGGCAAAGACCATCAATATCGTACTCTACTGGGTCTTCAATCGTAATAATATTTTTTTCGGTGCCCCTGATTTCTTGTAAAATTGCGTAAAGGGTTGTAGTCTTTCCAGAGCCAGTTGGACCCGTTACCAAAATAACACCGTGAGGTTTTCTTATCATCTCCCGAAGAACCGCCAATCTTTCCGGTAAAAGTCCTAATTCATCTAAAGATAAAAGTCTTACTCGGTCCAAAATACGCATTACCACTTTTTCACCATAAGTGGTAGGAAAAGTAGAAACCCGGAAATCAATTTCTCGACCATCAATAATTGCTGAATAACGACCATCCTGAGGTAATCTTTTTTCCGCAATGTTCATTCGCGACATAATTTTGATACGGGATACCACCGCTAATTGTAAAGCCTTCTTAGGAGCAACTACAGGATGCAATACACCATCAATTCTAAATCTTACTTGTAAACCTTCTCTTGTTGGTTCAATATGAATATCTGACGCACGCTCTCTTACAGCTCTTATAATTAGTTGGTTTACCCATCTTACTACCGGTGCTTCGGAAGCTAACTCTTCAAGTTTCTTAGGAGTTAAATCAAGTTCCGCCGCCACTTCCCCTTCACCCAAAGGTTCAATAGTTTCTACTTCTGGTTCATCCGGAATATCAGGAGGTTGGGTTTGGGCATAATATTCATTTAATACTTGATAGAGATCTAATTCCTTACACACCATTACTTGGACTTCCATTCCAGAAAATCTACGGATTTCATCTATAGAATAAATATTAGAAGGATCCACCATCGCAACAACTAAAGTATTTCCTGATTTAAAAAGTGGCAGAAATTTATGAGCCCTCAAAAATTCTTCCGGAAACATTCTCATTACTTCAGTATCAATTTTAAAGGTAGTTAAATCTACAAAAGGCACTCCATATTTTTGTTCTAATTCAAATCCAATATTATCTTCTTGCGCCATAATTGCACCTCCCTACCACATTTTAAATATTATAAAGCAAAAAAATAAAAAAGTCAATAATTATTTAAGTTTTAAGACCTCTCGATAACCGGCTAAATCTAAAAACCCATGTCCAGAAATGTTTATTACAATGACTTTTTTTACCCCCTCTTCTTTTGCTTTTAAAGCTTCATCGATAGCAAAGGCAATCGCGTAGGAAGATTCGGGAGCCGGTAAAAAACCTTCGCATTCAATAAACATTTTTGCCCTTTCGAAAACATATCTTTCATCTGAGGGGTAAGTGACGGTTTCGATTAAATTATGGTGTCTTAAAAGGCTGATAATTGGTGCTGCTGCGTGATATCTTAATCCATCAGCCTTAATTGGCTTCATTTTTATTTTGTGACCTAAAGTATACATTTTTAATAAAGGAGTAAATTCACCATAATCGGCAAAATCGTATTCGTATTTTCCTTTAGATAAATTAGGTGCGACTTCACTTTGACAGGCAACAAATCTGATTTTCTTTTTATATTTTAAAACTTCGCCAATAAAAGGTAAAGTAAAACCACCAAAATTAGAACCACCGCCTAAACAAGCAGCCATGATATCAGGTTCGACACCAATTTTTTCTAATTGTCTTTTTGTTTCTAAACCAATAATTGTTTGGTGTAAAAGTACATGATTTAATACCGAACCAAGACAATAAATAGTATCTTCGTTTTTTAAAGCATCTTCAATTCCTTCGGAAATAGCAATTGCTAAGGACCCTGGATGGTTAGGGTTCTTTTTATATAATTTTTTTCCAACATCTGTTTTTGGGCTGGGGGAAGCATAAACTTCCGCTCCAAGAAGTTGCATTAAACTTCTTCTTTCTTTTTTCCATTTATAAACTGCTCTAACCCAATAAATGGTACATTTTAAACCAAGCAAAGCAGCCCCATAAGCTAAAGCAGTTCCCCACTGGCCGGCTCCCGTTTCAGTGGTTACCCTTTTGTAACCTTCCTTTTTAGCATAATAACATTGAGCCAATGCTGTATTTACTTTATGACTTCCTGTTGGACTAAAAAATTCCGCTTTATAATAGATCTGAGCAGGTGTTTCTAATCTTTTCTCTAAGTTTATTGCTCGAAACAAAGGGCGAGGTCTGCCAGCTTGCAAATATAACTCTCTTAATTCTTCAGGGATAGGTATCCATTCCTCTTGGGACATTTCTTGTTTTAAACATTCATTAATTAAAATTTTTGATAAATTTTTTAACCTTGACTCTCCCTTTTCTGGATCTTTAGGAGGAGGCAAAGGTTCGGGTAAAACAGGCAAAATATTATACCATTTGTCCGGTAATTCTTCTGGTAAAAGATTTACTTGCCTTATTTCTTTCATTACTACCCCCTATTAAATTTTAATTTTAATTTTAATAAAATATTATTTTAAAGTCAAATATTATTGACAAATAAAAATTTTTCGTTATAATTTAATATAAGCAAGCAGGAGGTGGAAATGCGAGGTTTAATTGAAAAGGCTTTATTTCTAAAACCTTCAGAAACAAAAAAATTCTTTACGAGAATAAATGACGATAAAGATTTCCTTTTCTATCTTTTTCTTTCTCCTAAAGGAGTGTGGGAATTATTATGTTATAAAACTACCGGTGAGCGAATTTGGCGAGCAGCAAATTTAAAAAAGGAGGATATATTAGAACTTATTGGTGAAATTTTTTAAAACTTATTAAATTTAAACCAATATCGGGAAAGAATTCTCTTTTGATCTTTTTTTCTATTAAGATTAGAAAAATTTCTAAAGTAGCCGTTATTCTTCCTGAAAATAAATGGCCACCAAAAATTTGAAAGTTTCGGTCAGCCAGAATGATATGGGCATGAATAAAAATTTCTTTTTTTAAATAAGAAATATTACCAAGAAGAGAGAGGATCTCGCATTCCTTTTTAATCACTTTTTTTAAATATTTCTTTTTGGTTAAATCATAATATCCTAGTGTGAAATCTTTGCCGGCTCCGATACCATAAAAAAAACCACCTTTTATATGGTTTTTTTTGGAAAAATTTTTTAAAGAATCAATAATTTCTTCGTCTTTTTCTAAGCGCAAGAAATAAATAAAATTGTTAATTTTTTTTGCTTCCATATAATTTTAAAAAATAAATAAAATAATCTAAAAAAGATAAGATAATAAAAATCCAGGTTAAATAAGTAATAATTAAAAGCTCCTTTTGCCGATTGAGAAGCGTAGTCAAAATAAGAAGGGCAAAGAGAAAACCGGTTATTTTCCCCAAGATCGAAGATTTAGAAATGATATTTTTTTTCTTCATCAAAAAGATAAAACCCGCAGTAATAAGTAAATCACGAATTATTATTGCCAGCACAATTTTAAAATCAAGGTTTTTAATTATTACTAAAGTTACTAAAATTGTTCCCACCCAAATTTTATCAACCAAATGATCAAGGATTTTACCCAGGTCTGAAACTTGATTTAACTTTCGAGCTAAATAGCCATCAAAGGCATCGGTTAACCACGATAAAGAAATAAAAAGTAGACTTAAAGAGTGAAGATTTTTAGATAAAAAGAATAAAATTAGTGGTAAAAAAATTAATCGGGAAATGCTTAAAATATTGGGAATGGTTAAAATCCCCATTTCAGTTTTTTCTTCAGAATATCAAAATAGGTTTTTTCTTTTTTATTAACTAAAAGAAAGTAATTTTTTGCTTTTTCTAATATTACTTCTTCATCAGCATTTAAAGAAAAAACTCTTTGGCCATCCAGAACTAAATGGGCCGGAGCATTCTTTCTTCCCAAGAGAAGTTTTAATTGGAAGTTGCCCGGTAAGATTAAAGGTCGGCTTGATAATAAATGGGGAGCAATAGGAGTAATAATAAAGACCTCCGAAAGCGGATGAACAATTGGTCCACCCGCTGCCAAAGAATAAGCAGTAGAACCAGTAGGGGTAGCCACAATTACACCGTCACCATTAAACTTATTAATCAACTCGTCCTCTACATAAAGATTTACCTCAATCATCCTTAAAGAGTTCCCCATATTAATCGCCACATCATTCAATACAAAAATCTCTTCATTTTTAAAATTTACTTTAATAAGCATTCTCTTTTCAATTATTAATTCTTTTTTTAAAAAATCTTCAATTGCTTTTATTTTTTCTTCTTTGGAAAAGGTGGTTAAAAATCCTAAACTTCCTAAGTTAATACCAATTGTCGGTATTGCCAACCCTTTTAAAATTTTAGAAGTCCTTAAAATTGTACCATCACCTCCTAAGGCAATAATGAAATCTATTTCTTCTAAATTCTCTTCTAAATTTCCGTAATTATTATAACCCAAATATTCTCTTTCTTCTTTTATAAAAAAAGGTTCAATATTGTTTTTGATAAGATAATCAACAATTTCTTTGGTAATTTTTTTAATTTCTTCTTTTTTTAAATTTACCACCAAACCGGCTTTCATTTTAAGAAATTATGGCGAATCTAATTTTTTTAGTCAAAGAGTTAATAAAGATAAAAGAAGAGTATAATTCTTTAGCATATTGGTAAATTTTTATTGGATGGTTACTATCAATTTCTAAAAAAATTTTTCCGTTTTTTTTAAGAAAAACTTTGCCTTCTTTTAAGATTCTTTTTATCACCAAAAGACCATCTTCACCACCATATAAAGATTTTTTATCTTCATAGTCTTTAACTGCTTTGGGAAGTCTTTCATAATCCCTTTTATTAATATAAGGGGGATTAGAAACAATTAAGTCAAATTGGTTAAAATATTTCTGATAGTTGGGAAAATAAAATAAATCGGCATAATATAGTTTAATACGATTTGTGAGCGAATATTTCTCAATATTTTTTCTTGCTACTCTTAATGCTCTTTTTGATAT
The DNA here is from genome assembly GCA_039801725.1 of candidate division WOR-3 bacterium. Classification (NCBI taxonomy): domain Bacteria; kingdom Pseudomonadati; phylum Caldifarciminota; species Caldifarciminota bacterium. The sequence continues at coordinate 22,652 of JBDRVE010000006.1, forward strand.
GTCCGTACCGATAATTAAGGCATTGGGAAATATCCGAGCAAGAGCAATTGTTAAATTTCCGGTTCCGACACCAATATCAATAATGTAGTGCACATTCTTTTTATTCTGATTTTCCTTTTCTATCAAAGAAATAAGCAACTCAGTTTCGGCTCTGGGAATAAAAACCCCTTTTTCAATAAATAATTCTAAATCTAAAAAATAGGCTTTTTTTAAAAGATAGGGAAGGGGTATTTCGTCTTTCTTTTTTTTACAAAGGTTAATAATTTTTTTAATTTTGTTTTTGGGTAGTTTCTCACTTAAATAGATTTGATAAAGTTTTTTGTCAAATACGGCTGAGAGAATAAAATGGAACTCTTCGTCATTGAGATTGTATCTTTTTTTAATTGTTAATAATTCCTTATTCATTTAAAATTTTTTCGATCTCTTTTTCTTGTAGTTGTGAGATAATGGGATCTAAATTTCCCTCCATAATTTTATCGAGTTCATAGAGAGTGAGGTCGATTCGGTGATCGGTAACTCGATTTTGAGGGAAATTATAGGTTCTTATTTTTTCCGCGCGTTCGCCACTACCAATTTGTTTTCTTCTTTCTTTATCAACTTCTTCTTTCTGTTTTTTTCTTTCGTATTCTAATAGACGGGCCTTTAAAATCTTTAGTGCTTTTTGTCGGTTTTGATACTGGGAGCGTTCATCCTGGCAACTAACCACTATTCCGGTAGGTAGGTGGGTAATTCGAACTGCTGAATCAGTAACATTTACATGTTGGCCACCTTTGGAACTGGCACGAAAAACTTCAATTTTTAAGTCTTCTTCTTTAATATTAATCTCTACTTCTTTCGGTTCCATTAATACTGCTACTGTTACCGTAGAAGTGTGAATTCGACCGGAAGCTTCAGTGATAGGTACTCTTTGAACACGATGAACACCTTGTTCAAATCTTAAATAGTTGTAAGCCCCTTCGCCACTAACCAAGAAAATTATTTCTTTCGCGCCACCCAAGTCAGAAGGGCGAAAAGAAAGGATTTCGTATTTAAATCCCTTTTTATCCAAATATTTTTGATACATTTTGAATAAATCCATAGCAAATAGGCAGCTTTCTTCACCACCGGCTGCTGGTCGAATCTCAACTATACAATTTCTCTTTAAGTCTTCTCCTTGGGGAAGAAAATAATAAAAAAGCTCTTTTTCTAATTCTTTTTTTTCTTTCTCTAATTTCTCTTCTTCTTCTAAGAGATACTGATAAGTTTCTTTATCACAACTTTCTTTCATTTTAATAATTTCTTCTAATTCCTTTTCTTTCTTTTTTAGACTTTCGTATTTTTCGACAATATTTTTTAATTCTTTATATTCTCTTCCCAGTTCTTCTAGCAACTTAGGATTGCTGATAATTTCTCTGTCACTAAATTTTTTGTCAATTTCTTTTAATTTTTCTTTTATTACCTCGATTTTTCTTTCCCACTGAATTTTCATAATCAAAAAGTGATCATTTTGCCATCTTTAATAAATCCCCAAGCCATTTCTTTTGTGGTATACCCATGGCCAACATTACCTTGGGCATCAACGCCGATCACACCGCAAAGGCAATTTCTTTTTTTAAGTTCTTCCATCACAATATTAATAGCCGTCTGAATATCGTAATTTTTTACTAATTCACAAATTTCTTTGGCAACAAAATTTTTGGTAATACTTTCTCCGTGGCCAGTGGCAGAAACACCGGCTAATGGATTAGCATAAGTTCCAGCACCAATAATTGCACTATCGCCAATTCTGCCTGGTAGTTTTCCTCTTATTCCACCAGTAGAAGTGGCTACTGCGATAACTCCATAACGATCCAAAGCACAGGCACCAACCGTGCCGAACTTTTCTTCTTTTTTCAGATTTTTATAAAGAGCAATAAGTTTTTTAAAATTGGGAAAATAAAAATTTTCTCCTTTTTCAATAAGTTTTTTTAACCTTTCTACTTCCTTTTCTGTTTTAGGATTATATTCGGAAAAACCCATTAATTGGGCAAACAATTTGGCTCCCTCTCCTACTAATAATAGATGATCGGTTTCTTCCATAATTTTTTTTGCCACCAAAATTGGATTTTTGATGTTTTTAATTGCTCCACAAGCACCAAAATGTCCTTCGCTGGTCATTATCGAAGCATCCATTTCTACTTCAAAGAGAAGATTAAGTACCGAACCTGTTCCAGCATTAAAAACTGGATTGTCTTCCAATTCACAGACCGCAGCACAAACAGCATCAATTGCTTTCCCATCTTTTGCTAAAATCTGCCAACCCTTTAATAATGCTTTTTCAATACCTTTTTTTGTTTCTTCTTTTTCCTCTATTTTTCCGGCACCACCATGGACTATTATGGCAATCATTTACTCCTCCTTTTGACATTTAGGACAAAAATAAGAAGAACGATTATTAATTTTTATTCTTAAAATTTTTCCTTTACATCGAGGACATTTCTCACCTTCTTTTCTAAAAACTTTTAAATAATTTTGAAAAGAACCTTCTTTACCATTGGGTCTTAAATAATCACTGATGGAAGTTCCCTTTTTTTTAATAGCAATTTTAATAATCCTTTTTAAACATTTAACAAGTCTTTTTATTTCGTAATCTTTTAAAGAAGAACCTTTTCTTTTAGGATGAATTCTGGCACAAAAAAGCGCTTCATCAGAATATATATTGCCTACTCCACAAGCAATCTTTTGGTCTAAAAGAAGGGTTTTAATAGAGGTATTACGATTTTTAATTTTTTCTTTAAGATATTGAAAATTGAATTCCGGCATCAGCGGCTCTTTACCAAGATTATTTAAAGAAGAAAGCGATTTTGGTAATTGATCTTGTGGATAAAAATAAACTCTTCCTAACAATCTTGGCTCAGCAAATGACAAAACTCCATTATTAAACAAAAATTTAATTCGGCTATATTTTATTTCCTCTTTTGGATTTTCATTATAAATAAGCCTGCCTGATAACCGTAAATGAAAAGTTAGATTATAATTTCCTGAGAGCTTAAAAATTAAATATTTTCCTTTCCTATCAATATCCAAAATTTTTTTATTAATAATCTCCTTTAAAAAATCTTTAGATTTTGGATAGCCAATAATTTTCTTATTTTCTAATTTTACACCAATAAATTTTTTATTAATTAAAAAGGCTTTTAACTCATTTTTTATTGTCTCTACTTCTGGTAATTCTGGCATTTTTATATTTTATATAAAAGATTAGATTTGTCAAATTTTCTGTTTAATAAAAAAACATCGTTATTAGCCATAAAATGAGATTGCTATAATATATTTACCCTTTCTGTGCTTTTTAACTATGTTTTAACACATTTACTTATTTCCCTTGACATTTTAAAATTTTTGACTATATTTGTAGTAGTTATGTTTATAGAATGTTATAAATTCTTAATAGAAATATATTAAAAAATGGGAAAAAATTTGCGCAGAGGAAGAAAAACCTAATAGAGGGGGTAATAGGGGGTAGGTCTATTCTATCGGAATATTTTTAACTCGATTATTATTGATAATAATACTTTTGTTAACGGTGATAACAATAACTTTATTAAGGCTAATAACTATATTTTTATTAATCACTTTAATAATAAGTTTACTTTTAATAATTTCGTAGGATCTAAATAACCACTGGATGTTAGACTATTTAGATGGAACTCCCTCATAGATAGATTATTTTAAGTATTCTCTAATATGAGCAAAAGTTCTTTTATTTTAGAACATTCTTATCTTAAATTTATTACTTCTGGTAACCATTCTTACCACATTTACTAGTTAGTATTTATTGACAAAAAGAAAATTTTAAATTAAAATAAAAGTTAAAAAGGAGGAATAATGAGAAAATTACTTATTTTAATGGTGAGTGTTTTAATTATTACTAATTTATCGGCATTAAACATAGGCGTCGGAATTGGCGTTGAAGATTTGGGCAATGATGCTTATTTACGAATAAAAGGTGATGCTATTCTGCCGATTGTTTCTTTTTTAGATTATCGGCTTGGTTTCTTGATTTTTAATTTGAAAGAAAAAGATATAACATTAGGCACAGGAATTGATAATGATATACTTGTTAAAATTCCCGTGCCTTTTCTTTTTCAAATTTATATTCCCTGTGGTTTTTCATTTTATTTTAATGATGGGAAATCTTTTAATTTAAATGGTGGATTTGGCTTAGAAAAGGAACTTGGTTTCTTAAAGGGTTATTTAGAAGGTGGATTGAGATATTTTAAAACGGGCGAAGGTGAAGGTAAAACTCGCTTTTATCTTCAAGGAGGTATTAGAATACCTTTAGAAATATTATAATAATTATTATAATATTTAATGAAAGGGAAAATAGGTGTTATACGTGCTTTACTTTATTACCGTTATGGTAATTTTTTTATAAATTTCTTTAAATCTCTTGGTATTGATTATCTTTTATCACCAGAAACAAATAAAGAATTGATTGATTTGGGGGTGAAAAATTCTTCTTCGGAGGTTTGTTTGCCATTGAAAGTTGCTTGTGGTCATCTACTTTATTTAAAAGATAAAGTTGACTATCTTTTTATTCCGAAAATTATTTATCCCTATGAAAACCTTTATACTTGTCCCAAAATGATGGGACTACCAACAATTGCTTGGTATCTTTGTGGCAAAGAAAAGGTGATTTCACCTACTATAAAAAGAAATTTCTTTTTACCTCTATTTTTTGTTGGTTTAAAATTTAGAAAAAATCCTTTTAAAATAATTTCTGCTTATCTAAAAGCAAAAAATGTAAGTAAAGAGAGAAAGAAAATCTCCTTTGATAACAAGAAATTAAAAGTGGCGATAATTAGTCATTTTTATAATATTTATGATAAAGAAATTGGTGATGTTTTAATTGAGACTTTTAAAAAAGAAGGTTTTTCAGTTTATTTAAAAGACGATTTGGATGAGAAAATTTTAAGAAAGAAGGATGGTTTTGCTAAAAATATTCGCTGGGCTTTTGAGAGAGAGTTATATAATGCTTTTAAGTATTACTTAGATAAAGTTGATGGAATATGCTTCTTCTTTTCTTTTGCCTGTGGACCAGATTCTTTAATTGGTGAAATGATGGCAAAGGAAGCAAAGGAGAAAGATGTTCCCTTTTTGACAATTATTTTTGATGAACATTCGGGAAAAGAGGGAATGATAACAAGGATTGAAGCCTTTTGTGAAATGATTAAAAGAAAGAAGAATTTATGAAAGCAGCCTTTCCTTATATCGGCTATCATTCAATTGCCTTGAAAGATTTTTTAACTGCCTTAGGAGCAGAAGTTTGTCTACCACCGCAATTAACCAAAAGAACATTAGAATTGGGAGTAAAATATTCACCAGAAATGGTCTGTTTGCCTTTTAAAATTACCTTAGGAAATTTTATTGAAGCATTAGAGAGGGGAGCCGATACTTTGTTTATGGCTGCTGGAGCACGGAAATGTCGATTTGGTTATTATCATTACCTTCAAGAAAAAATTTTGAGAGAATTGGGTTATCAATTTAAATTCTATTCGGTCTCTCAATATTCACCTTACGAGTTTATTTTTGAAAAGATGCCGCAGATTTTTAATGTCTCGCCATTAAAAGTTTTGAAGGCATTATATTTAATGATTAAAAAAAGCGAACTTTGTGAGAATTTTAAAAATTGTTTAAGGGTAATAAGAGCGATTGATTATCAAAAGTCTTTGATATTGGAAAGAGAATATCTTAAAAGGGTTAAAAAGGTAAAAAGAATAAAAGAGATCAATGCTTTAAATAGAGAATTGAAAGAACTTAGAAGAAGATGGCTAAAAGAGAACGGAACAAAATTAAGAATTGGTTTAGTGGGCGAGATCTATTTTTTGTTAGAAGATTTTGCTAATCAAGAATTGGAAAAAGAACTGGCCAAATTTGGTGTTTTAGTATTGTCCAAAAGAAGTCTTTATCGCCGTCTAAAACATCTTTTAAAAATTGAAGCAGATTTTTTAAAAATTTATTATTATGCTCGAAAATACTTAGCTACTTCACCAGGTGGTGAGGCTTTACACACAATTGGTGAGGCGATTGATTTTATAAAAAAAGGAGTTGATGGAATAATCCATATATTTCCTTTTACTTGTATGCCGGAAAATATTGTGCTTCATTCTTTAGAAAAGATTAGCGAAGATTATAATGTGCCAATACTTTCCTTATCCTTTGATGAGCATACTTCCAAAACAGGTCTTTTAACAAGGATTGAAGCCTTTTTAGAATTGGTAAAAAGGAGGAAAAGGAATGGCAACAGTTTATCTCGGCATTGATGTTGGTTCAATATCTACTAAGGGTGTTGTTTTAGATAATAATTTTAATGTAATTACCTATGAATATTTAAGGACAAAAGGAAGACCGATAGAAGCAGTTTTAAATTTAATAAGAACTTTTAAAGAGCGGATTGGCAACAATGTAAAATTTGGTGGCGTCGGGACAACCGGAAGTGGTCGTAGGTTAGCCGGAGTGATGATTGGTGCGGATATTGTTAAGAATGAGATTATTGCTCACGCTATTGCTGCTTCCCATTTTTATCCCGATTGTCAGACAGTAATTGAAATTGGCGGTCAGGACTCAAAGATTATTATATTAAGAAATGGCATTCCGGTTGATTTCGCGATGAATACCGTTTGTGCTGCCGGAACCGGTTCCTTTCTTGACCATCAAGCACAGAGATTAGGGATACCAATTGAGGAATTTGGTAAATTGGCATTGAAAGCAAAGACGAAAGTAAATATTGCTGGTCGTTGTACGGTCTTTGCCGAGAGCGATATGATTCATAAAGCCCAATTGGGATTTCCTATTGAAAGCATTATTGCTGGTCTATGTGAGGCAATTGTCAGAAATTATTTAAATGTGGTAGCAAAAGGTAAAGAGATAAAGCCGTTAATTCTATTTCAAGGTGGTGTAGCAGCAAATGTGGGAGTAAAAGAAGCGTTTAAGAAAGAATTAAAACAAGAGATAATTGTTCCTGAATATTTTTTAGTAATGGGAGCAATTGGTGCAGCAATTTTAGCAAAAGAGGAAACAAATGGTAATGGAAGTAAATTTTATGGGTTTGAAATAGCCAATTGTGACTTTGAAACAAAAGCAGTAGAATGTGAAGGTTGTGCTAACCGTTGTGAAATAATTCATACTTATCGGAATAATGAACTTATTGATATTTATGGTGACCGCTGTGGCAAATGGTCCGGTGGATAAATCCTATTTGAAGTTTTTTGTAAGAATAGTAGAGAATACCGATATGGGGATAACCCTATATCGGTATAAGTTCTTTGATTTTTAATGATTTAGAAGTATATACCCCCTCCCCCTATCAATAGAATATTTTGTTGTTTTTAATATTTACAAAATCATAATTTTTCATTATTATATATAATGAAGGAACGGGTTAAAAGGGTTAGCGAACTTTTAAAGGAAACTATTGCGGAAATAATTTTAAAAGAATTTGACAATCCTCATCTTGGTTTTATTACTATTACTGCAGTAAAAATGACGAAAGATTTAAAAAAAGCTACTATTTTTTTTACTTGTTATAATGAAGAGGAAGAATTGGAGGCAAAGAAAATTTTAAATAATAGTAAAGGCTATATAAAAGAAAGGTTATCAAGTAAAATTGTTTTAAAATATATGCCCGATTTAAAATTTGAACTGGATGAGGAATTAAAAAGGCAAGAAAAAATCGATAAATTACTTAAAGAATTGGAAAAAGATGCGAGGAATAGTTCTGGTGGATAAAGAAGTTGGTCTCTCTACTTATGATTTAATTAGAATTATAAAAAATCAATCCGGCAATAATTTTAAAATCGGCCATTCGGGAACTTTAGACCCCTTGGCTTGTGGTATTGTGGTTTTACTATTTAACGAAGCAACCAAAATAAGCAATTTTTTAATGGATTACGAAAAAGAATATGTGGGGGTAATAAAATTAGGGATAGTAACTGATACCGATGATATTACTGGTAAGATAATTGAAAAGAAAAAGGTGCCGAAGTTAAAAAAAGAAGAGATTTTAGAAATTTTGAGAAATTTTGTTGGGAAAATTCTTCAAGAACCGCCCAAATATTCGGCAATAAAAATTAATGGAGAACCAAGTTATCTAAGAGCAAGAAGAAAAGAGGAGATTATTCCCAAAAAGAGGTTGGTTGAATGTTATCAAATTGAACTGATTGATTATTTTCGGGATACCCTTTTGATAAAAACTGTGGTTGGCAAAGGGTTTTATTTACGCTCTTTGGCAAGAGATATTGGTAAAAAAATTGGTTGCGGTGGTACTTTGGCTGGCCTCAAAAGGCTTAGGATTGGTAAATGGCAACTTCAGGATTGTCTAAAAGCCTGGGAACTTAATTATGAAAATATTGAAAAAAATTTGATTCCTATCAGAGAGGCTCTTTATAAATTTAAAGAATATTTTTATGACAAAAAAACAATTGAAAATTTCAAAAGAGAAAAAAAACTTTCTTGTTCAGATGAGGGAAACGGTTATTGTAAAGTTATTTCTGACGATGAAAAAGTCTTAATTGTGGGAGAAAAAGAAGATAAATTAATAAAGTTTCTTAAATTAATCTATGAAGATAATTAACGGAAAGGAAGGGAAGGAGTTCAAAAATAGTGTGATTACTATTGGTAGTTTTGATGGGATTCATTTTGCTCATCAAGTTATAATTGAAAAAGTAATAAAAAGTAAAGAAAATTGGAAAACTTTTGCTGGTTTGGTTACTTTTGAACCTTTACCCTATGTCTATTTCCATCCCGATTTTCATTTTCTTTTAACACCTCTTTCTGAGAAGATTAGAATTTTAGAAAGTTTTGGTTTAGATTTTCTTTTTATTTATAATTTTAATGATTCTTTTGCCAACTTAGAACCTTTAGAATTTTTGAATAAATTAAAGAATGACTTAATGCCTAAAAAGATTGTAATTGGTGAAGATTTTCGATTTGGTAAAGAAAGAAGAGGAGATATCAGGTTTCTTAAGAATTTTTGTGAAAAAGAAGGAATATTAATTGAAATTCTCTCACCGATTAAAAAAAGCGGCATTGAAGTTAAGAGTACCACAATTCGAGAAAAATTGATATTGGGAAATATAAGAATTGCTAATCTTCTTTTAGGTAGAGAATACTCAATAAGAGGAAAGGTGATAAAAGGAGAAGGTAGGGGGGCTTTAATTGGCTATAAAACAGCTAATTTAGAATTATTAGAGAAAAACAAACTAATTCCTCAAGATGGAGTTTATGCTTGTAAAGTAATGATGGAAGGCGAAGAAAAGATTTATTTGGGAGTAGTAAACATAGGTGAAAGACCAACTTTCTCGGAAAGGAAAAGAAGCATTGAGGTTCACATTTTAAACTGGGAAAAATCTTTGTTGGGTAAAGAATTAGAAGTGTTTTTTATTCAGAAAATCAGACCAGAATTAAAATTTGAAAATGTGGAAGAATTGAAAGAAAAAATAAAAGAAGATATTGAAGAAAGTATTAAAATATTTAAAAAGGAGAAACTATGGGAAGAAAATGCGAAATTTGTGGAAAAACCCCGGTAGTTGGACACAATATTAGTCATGCGCACAATGTTACTAAAAGAAGATTCAACCCTAATCTCCAACGGATAAAAATCAAAATCGGTGAGAAAGTTAAAAAGGCATGGGTGTGTACCCGATGTATTAGAAGTAATAAAGTGACAAAGGCATAAGGAGGATTGATGAAAGTCCTGATTACTGGTATTACCGGTTTTGTTGGTAGTCATTTGGCAGAATATCTTTTGTCAAAGAATTACGAAGTCTATGGAACTTATCGTTGGCGCAGTCGAATGGAGAATATTATTCATATAAAGGAAAAACTTAAACTTTACGAGTGCGATTTAAAAGATGCCACCGCTGTTTATAATTTAATAAAAGAGATTAAACCGGATATGATTTTTCATTTAGCAGCCCAAAGTTATGTACCAATGTCTTGGGCTTGTCCTTCGGAGACGATTATTACCAATGTGGTTAGTCAAATTAACATTTTAGAAGCGGTCAGGAATTTAAAACTTGACTCTTTGATTCATATTGCCGGCTCTTCGGAAGAATATGGGTTAGTTTACGAAAACGAAATACCCATCAAAGAAACAAATCCCTTAAGGCCTTTAAGCCCTTATGGTGTAAGCAAAGTGGCTCAAGATTTACTCGGTTATCAATATTATAAAAGTTATAATTTAAAAATCATTAGAACCCGAGCCTTTAATCATGAAGGACCAAGAAGGGGAGAGGTATTTGTGACTTCTAATTTTGCTAAACAGATTGCCGAAATTGAAAAAGGAAAAAGAGAACCGATAATTTATGTTGGTAATCTTCAAGCCGTCCGAGATTTTACTGATGTTCGTGATGTGGTGCGGGCATATCATTTAGTATTAACTAAGGGAAGAGCAGGAGAAGTTTATAACATTGCTTCCGGAAAAGGTTATAAGATAAAGGAGATATTAGATTTTTATTTGGAAAAAAGTAAGGTTAAAGTGGAAGTAAGAGTAGAAGAAAAAAGATTAAGACCTTCTGATGTGGAATTACTAATCGGTGATGCTACTAAAATAAAAGAAGAATGTGGTTGGCAACCGGAAATACCAATTGAAAAAACTCTCGAAGATCTACTCAATTATTGGCGAGAAAGAGTATAAATGAAAATTTTAATAACTGGTAGCGAAGGATTTGCAGGTAGATATCTTTTTGATTTACTTGTTAGCAAAGGTTACGAAGTTTACGGAACTTACTATTATTCAACAGAAGAGATAAAAAATAATTATTATTTTTTAGATATTAGAAAAAGAGAAGAAGTGAAAAATTTGCTTGAAAAACTAAAACCGGAAGGAATTTTCCACCTTGCTGCTCAAACTTCGGTTGCTCTTTCTTATCAAGAGGAACATTTGACTTACGAAGTAAATACCTTAGGAACTTTAAATCTTCTTTGGGCAATAAAAGAATTAAGTCTAAACCCACGGTTCGTTTATATTTCTACTGCGGAAGTGTATGGTCAAGTAAAAGAAAGAAAAAAAGTAAAAGAGGAGGATGAAGTTAATCCAATAAGTCCTTATGCTTTAAGTAAATTTTTTGCCGAAAAGATTGTCCAATATTATGTGAAAGTTTATAATGTGGATGCTCTAATTTTAAGGCCTTTTAGTCATACGGGAATTGGCCAAAGAGAAAATTTCTTTTTTCCTTATTGTTGTAAAAAAATCGCAGAAATTGAGAAAAAGAAGGTTCCTCCTTTTTTAGAGGTTGGTAATTTAGAAATTGAAAGAGATTATTTAGCAGTAGAGGATGTTGTTGAGGCTTATTATCTGGCTTTTAAATATGGAGAAAAGGGCGAAATTTATAATATCACCAATAGTAAACCAATAAAATTGAAAGAGGCTTTAGAATTTTTATTGAACCAAACTAATATTGAAATCAAGATAATTTTTTCTAAAGAGAAAGAAAGAAAGAGCGATATCTTTTTTCTTTCAGGCGATAATACTAAATTTAAAAATCTAACAAACTTTGTTCCGCGTTTAGAAATCAAAGATACTTTATTAAAAATGCTTAATTATTACCGGAAGGAAGTTAATCAGGAATAATTTTGAGATAAATTTTTCTTTCCCGGGGACCGTCAAATTCACATAAAAAGACTCCTTGCCAAGTTCCCAAAATTAATTTTTTATTTTCAAAAAAAAGAATGGCAAAAGAGTTAATTAGAGAAGTTTTGATATGAGCATCGGCATTTCCTTCGGTATGCTCGTAAGAACCATTTTTAGGAATTAGTCGAGATAATACATTATTGATATCTCTAGTTACTGAAGGGTCATAATTTTCGTTAATAGTTATTCCGCAAGTAGTATGGGGAACATAAAGATAACAAATTCCCGAAGTGATTTCACTTTTGCTAATTACTTTTTCAATTTCCGAGGTAATATCCACGAAAGCAATTCTTTTTGGTGTGCTAATTTTTAAAGTATAATACATTATCAATAAAGTCTGTGGTATTGATGATCCAAAATTGTTAAATAAGGATAATTTTCTAAAAATTTAAGCAAATTACTTTTAGTTTTTAAAGAAGCATCATTAGAGTTGTTTACAAAGCAAATTGCTAATTTAGATCTTTGCCACAAATCCTGATAATCCATTTCTAATACCGAAACATTAAACTCTTTTTTTAAACGAGCAAATAAAGAATTAATAAACCTTCTTTTCTCTTTTAAAGATTGACCACATCCACAAAGACAATCAATGATCAACAGACCGACGGTCATTTATTCTTCTGTATAACATTCTAATATATCCTCTTCTTGGAGATCTTCAATTCCACCAATGCCGATTCCACATTCATAATTGGCTTCTACTTCTTTTACATCTTCTTTAAATCTTTTTAAAGAAGTTATTCTGCCTTTAAAAATTTCTTTATCCTTTCTGATAACCTTAACAATTCCGTCTCTTATTATTTTTCCCTCCAAAACAAAGGCTCCTGCTACTAGACCAACTCCTTTTATATTGAATACTTTTCTCACGATTGCTTTGCCAATCAATACCTCTTTCTTTTCTTCTTCTAAGAGACCTAACATGGCTGCTCGGATATCATCAATTGCTTGATAGATAATATTATAGGTTCTTATTTCAATCCTTTGTTGTTCAGCAATTTCTTTAGCATCACTCAAAGCACCAACATGATAACCAACAACGATCGCTTCCGAGGCAGCTGCTAATAGGATATCTGATTTAGTAATTGGCCCTACCCCGGCATGAATAATTTTAATTTTTATTTCTTCTAAAGATAGTTCTTCTAAAGCATGCTTTATCGCTTCTAAGGATCCCATTACATCGGCTTTTAAAACAATTTTTAATTCTTTTGTTTCGCCTTTTTGAATTTTTTCTTGAATTAATTGTAAAGTCAATTTTTTTTGTAGTTTAAATTTCTCACTTTGCTTTTGTAATTTTCGTCTTTGGGCGAGTTCCCGCGCGATCTTTTCATTTTCTACAACTATAAATTTCTCTCCCGGTTCGGGAATTTCTGAGAAGCCAATAATCTGGCAGGGATGAGCAGGATCGCTGAATTCAATCCTTTTAAATTTATCAGGAATAACATCAAAAATATCTCTTACTTTTCCATAAGTATCACCGCAAACAAAAAAGTCTCCCTTTTCAATTCTTCCCTCCTTTGTTAAAATAGTGGCAATGATACCTCGTCCTTTATCAACTCGACTATCAATTACTACTCCTTCTCCGGGACCATCAAAAGGAGCTTTAAGTTCTTTTGTGTGACTTATTAAGAGAATTGCATCCAATAGGTCATCAATTCCGTAACCGGTATAGGCGGAAGTTTCCACAGCGATGACATCGCCTCCGTAACCTTCTACCCTTACTCCGTAATTTGCCAACTGGGCTTTTACTCGTTCAGGATTAGCGTCATGAAGGTCAATTTTAGTTATGGCAACAATAATTGGTACCCCAGCGGCCCGAGCATGATTAATCGCTTCTTCTGTTTGGGGCTTTACTCCCTCATTGGCCGCCACTACCAAAATAGCAATGTCAGTTACTTGAATTCCTCTTGCTCTCATTGCAGTGAAGGCCTCATGTCCCGGAGTATCAAGAAAAATAATTTTTTCATTTTTATAATTCACCACTGAAACACCAACGTGTTGAGTAATTCTTCCGACCTCTTTTTCTGCGATTTTAGTATTTCGAATATAGTCGAGCAAGGTAGTTTTCCCGTGATCAACGTGACCAATAACAGTGACTACCGGTGGTCGCGGTAATAGAGGGACCTCTATTATTTTTTTTTCGAGGGGTATTTCTTCTTTTACTGTAATTTCTTTTTTAAATTCATCGGCAAGTAAATAAATAGTATCCAAATCTAACCGTTGATTAATAGTAGCAATTAATCCTAATTTTAGACAGGCTTTAATGATATCTGCTGGTAATACATCAAAAGCAGCAGCCAATTCGGAAACTGTCATAAAAGGAGTAACTTCGATTTTAAACTTTTCTGAGATTTTTGGTTCTTTTTTTTCAATTTTTTTTATTTTGGGTGTTGACTTTTGTATTTTGACGTCGTTTAATTTAACCTTTGGTTCTTTTTTTTCAATTTTTTTCTCTTCTTTTTTTTCAATTTTGCCAGTATATAATTTTTCTTCTTCTTTGATTTTTCTTCTTATTGCCTCATATTCTTCAGCGGTAACAAAGGAAGTATAGCCTCTTTCTTTAAAACCTAGTTCTTTTAATAAATTCACTACTGCTTTAGGTGAAAGATTGAGCCTTTTAGCAACTTCATTCACTTTCAGTCGTTCGTTTTTCATAAAATTAAGTTTCACCTTCTTCTTGAGAAGCCTGGGAGAAAAATTTTTCTTTTATTTTTTCTTCAATATCTTTTTTTAATTTCTTTACTTGCTCAATATCATAGTTAATAAATTTACTTATATTCTCATCAGGTGTAATTAACAAATCAAAAGCATTAATAATTTGGTTTTCTACTAGCTTTTCTAAAAGAATATCGGAAAGATCTAAATCTTTTAAAGAAATATTTTTAGCCTTTTCTTTAACTTGGCGGTCTAAATAGTCACTTAATTTTAAGATTTCGATATTCGCACCTGTTAAACGAGCAGCCAAATTTACATTTGTCCCCTTTTTCCCAACAGCAATTGGATAATCACTATCCGGAACAATTACGGTAAATTTATCATCTTCTTTTATTACCTCTTTTACTTTAGCCGGACTTAATGCCCGAGCGATAAAAATTTTTAAGTCTTTCGACCATTGAATAATATCAATTTTTTCTTCGCCCAATTCTTTTAAGACATTTTCAATTCTTGACCTTTTAAACCCTACACATGCTCCCACTGGATCTACTTTTTCATCTTCCGAATGGACAGCAATTTTAGTTCGAACGCCGGGAATCCGTGCAATTGCTTTTATTTGAATTATATTTTGTTGAAGTTCGGGAACTTCTTTTGCTAAAAGTTTCTTCACAAATTCTTGATGGGTTCTTGATAAATGAACTCTCGGTCCTAAGGGGGTTTTCTCAACTTTTACTACATAAGCTTTAATAACTGCTCCTTGGCGTAATCGGTCAGATTTTAAATAATCTTGAGGTAGAAGATAACCTTCCACAGCTCCTAAATTAACAATAACCTTATCTTTGGTAATTTGATAAATAGTACCGGAAATTATTTCTTTTTCTTTCTTTTTAAACTCTTCGTATAATTTATTTTTTTCTACTGAACGAAGGCGACTAACTAGTTCATCAGCTGTCTTTTGGATAGTTGATCGCCCCACTTCTTCTAAGGGTAAAGGTACTTTTATCTTTTCTCCGATTTGGACATCCGGTTTTATTTTTTTTGCCTCTTCTAAAGAAATTTCTTTACCCAATTTTATTGCTGATTCTACTACTGTTTTGTTCAAAAAAATTTTGATTTCTCCTTTTTCTAAATCGATATCTACTTCTGGTTCTGAATCTTGACCGTATCTTTTTTTAAGTCCAACGATTAAACTTTCTTTTAAAGCTTCGTTGACGTATAGAACATCAACATTTCTTTTACGGGCAATTTCACTAATATAATTTAAAATTTCTTCCTTTTTCATTTTTGAAATAACTCCCTTGTAGTTACTTTTACTTCTGCTTTTTTAACTTCTGAATAATTAATCACTGCAAGCTCTCCAGACTTAAAATTGGGTGCTTCCAGAACTTTTAAAGTGATTTGTTGGTCATTAGCATTAATAAGTTCTCCGTAAATATAATCGTTTTCTCTTTGAATCATCACTTTTTTCCCAACGGCTTTTTTAAAATGTTCCACATTTTTTAGTTTTCTTTCAATTCCTGGAGAAGAAACTTCTAAAATATAGGAATGGGGTATTAAGTCCAAAGCATCTAATCTTAAAGATAATAAATTGGATACTTCTTCACAGATGTTAATTGTTACTCCTCCCGGCATATCAATATAAACTCTTAAATTTTTGCCATCATATTCTACATCATATAGCTCCACTCCCATTTCACTCACTGTTTTAAAAATTAAATTATATATTTCTTCTGGCAATTTTTCTTTCATAAAAATAATTATAATAATAGTTAAATAAAAGTCAATATATTTTTCATAAATAAAAATTTTGATAATCTTATGATGTCACATTTTTTATAAGTTATTGATATTATGTGATTTAAATAATTCATACTTATTTAAAATTTATTTTGTCGCATTTTTATAAAAAAATTTATTTTTCATAAGGATAATTAGGGTTGATAAAAACTGAAAAATCAATAATCTTATTTATTTTTTATTTTTATTTTTGGCATAGTTTTTGATTAATTCTTTTTAAGAATTAGAAAGGTTCTTTGAAAATTGGGTAAAGGAAAAAAGGAAAATAAGATTGCTCGCATTTTCACCTCCTTACCATATTATGGGGATGTAGTGCTTTATTCAGAAAATCGAAGTTATAAATTTCCCGGTTCCATCGACTAAGCACTACATCCCTCAAATAAGATTCGGGGGTCTAAAATTAGCCTCCCTTTTGAGTTCATAGCCCAGTCCTCATTTTTAGGCCCCCGTTAAATTTGGGGGAGGAGGAGATGAAAAAGGGCGCTGGTACTGCTGAGCGAAACCGTTCAGAAAAAATAGAGGATGCCACCTCTTATAATATTTTAGAGGCGAAGAGAACGGAGCCAGCGTACCGGTTGCCCTTTTTGGAGGGATTGAAAGGAGGTGTGTGTGAAAAAAATTTTTCTTTTAATACTTTTTTTTCTTGCCTGTTTGGAAAAACCAAAGTTTCCCGAATGGGATACTGAGATTACCATTCCTTTATTGGAAAAAAATTTAACCATTTTTTCTTTTTTAGATTCTCATTATTTTAAAATAAATTCTGACTCAGTTTTTAATTTCTTTTATCAGAATGATTTTGATACAGTTTTTCCGATAACCAAGATTAATCTAAATATTAGTGGGTTTAATGCTTCTTATTATTTTAATAACTTTGAGATTTACGATACTTTTTATAATGAAATAACCGTTAATATTGAAGAGATTCTAGGAATAACAATTTTTGATAGTTTTGTTATTTTACCGCCGATAAATCAGCGAAAAAATTTGAAAAAAATTTTAAATCTTAATGATATTCGTAATGGTTTTATTGAAGAAATTTTTATGATAATAGAAATAGAAAATTATTCGCCCATAAATTTTGAATACTTTGAAATCGATTTTAATAATTTTTATATAAATTTAGAAAATATAAGAGCTAATTCTCAAAAAAAACACTCAGAAAAATTTAGTGATATATTTATCTCTTCTCCTTCTAACATCTTTTTAAATTATCAGATTTTAACTGAAGATTCAGTCTTGGTAAGAAAAAGGGATTTTTTAAAAATTATTATAAAATTTACTAAAATTAGATTAAGAGAAGGAGAGTTAAAATTAAAAAAGGCTTATTTAGAACATATCTACAATTATAATTTTGTTTCTTCTGGTTTTGAGTTAAGATCAGGAAAAATAAAAGAGGGCTTTTTAGAGTTGGAGTTTATTAATCAATTTCCTTTTCCCTTATTAATTTCTTTTAAGATTAAAGAAATAAATTATGAAAATAGTTTTAATATTTCTCCTTATACTTATAAAAAAATCTCTCTTCCTTTGGAAGGAAAAAGTATTAGGCAAAATTCTTTCGATAGAAAAGGAGGTCTAATTGTTCCTATAGAAATTAGCGCGCAAATTAATGATACAGGAAAATTTTTTAATATTAAAAAAGAAAATTATTTTTCTCTGACTGGTTGCATAGAAAATTTAAAATTTAAAGAAATTGAGGGTAATTTTTTATTTCCTTATTACTTTGTAAACAAGGAAGATTCGATAGTGATTAATTTTTTGGGTAATCCTAAAGGAATAAAATTTGAAAAGGGAGAGATATTATTAGAGTTTTGGTATAATATAAAAATGCCGATTAGAATTTTTCTTACCGGAAAGAGTATTAATCGCAATCAAGAAATTTGTTCTCTTTATAAAGAGATTTGTCTTCCAGTAGGCAATGGACAGCCGCTAAATAAATTAAGTGAAAGAATTGATATTACTAACTTGATAAATAATGGTCCCAGAATTTTAAAATTTAGTTATTCGGCAAAAATCGATGGCCAAGGGAAAATTGAGGAAAAAGATTTTGTTTTGTTAAATGTTTCCGTTGATATACCCTTAAAATTTTCTTTTGTTAAAGATACTTTCATTGCTTATAAAAAAGAAATTTTTATCAGCGGGGAAGAAAGTGAGAAAATTAAAAAAAATCTGTTAGGAGGAGAACTAATTGTTGAAGCAACGAACCATTTTCCCATTGGTTTTGATGGTTCATTGATAATAAAATCAAAAGAGGAGGGAGATTCAATTGTGTTTCCTTTTATGCTATTAAAAGGGGAGGTTTCCGAAAAAGGTTATTGTGAAAAAGAGAAAGAGAGTAAAATAATTTTAGAAATAAAAGAAGATCAGTTAGAAATTTTTAAGAAAGAGAAATTGGAGGCTTTGTTAAAGATTAATTTGCCCGAAAGTGACACTGTAGTTTTAAAACCGAACGATTTTTTAAGTTTTAAATCTTACGGGATATTAAAAATAAAAACAAAAGAGATGGTAAAATCTATTAAGAAATAATTAAAATAAATTAAATGACTTTTTATTTAATTTTAACATTTTTAAATTTTATCAATTTGTTTTCGGATAAAAGAATTTATTATCAGATTTTAGGTATTTCTTTTAATTTTTATAATAATACTTTTAGCGGTAAAGATTATAATTATTATAACGGTAAATATTTAAACGAAAAGGATAAAGAGGCTATTTTACAAGCTATTCCTTCGGAAGGTTGGAAATTATCTAGTGAAGGTTCCTTGTCCTTTTTGTCTCTTTCTTATCGTTTCTGGAATTTATCTGTTTCATTAAATACCAGGGGGAGAGGAAGGATTAAAAAAGAAATTTTTGAGTTACTTTTTTTTGGTAATAGATTAAATCAGATTTATCAAACTGAAGAAAATCGAGGAGAAGTTTTTGTTTTCTCCCAAATAAAAAATACCTTTTGTTTTTCTCTTAAAAATAAATGGAAAATAGGTTTTGGAATCAATTATTTGAAAGGTTACTATTATTTAAAGGCTGAAGATAATTATTTATACCTTTTGACTACTCAAAAATTTCTTAATCTCTATAATGAAATAAATTATAAAAAAAGTTTTGGTGGCAATGGTTTTGGTTTTGATATTGGTATTGGGAAGAAAATAGATGAAAAGTTTGGCGTTAAGATCATAATGGAAAATATAAACAACAAAATTTTTTGGCAGAAAGAAAATCACATTGGTAAAATTGTTTTAATAGTTGATTCTTTAAATTTCGATAAAATAAGTAAAGGTAATTATTATTTTTTTAACAAAGAAGAAAAAGAAACTATTCAATTCGTGAATCGACCTTTACCTTTTGAAATTAATTTATCTTGTGAAAATGTAATAAAAGATTTTTTAAAAATTAATTCTGGGATATCTTGGGCAGAAAAGGAATATGTTAAACTCCTCTCGAGATTAGATTATCAACCCTTTAATTTTTTAGGAATTATTAATTTCTTAAATCTTTATTTATTGACCGATAAAGATGCTTCTTTAGGAAGCCCTTCTTATGAAATTGGTATAGGTTTTAGAGTAATTATTAAAGATATCGATTTTTTCTTTTCCCACGAATATTATAAAGGATTTCTGCTTGGTGCTAAAGGATTTTCTTTTAAATTTCGTTTAGATTATAATTTTTCTTATTGAAATAAAACACTGACGGATAATTTATAGCAACGTTTCTTTTCGTAGTTTATTTACAAAAGATACTTACCTTGATTCCTAAAAGAAGCAAAAATTAGAAGTTTTATGCCATAGGGAGAAGAGGAAAATTCTTGAATTTTTAATAAATTATTTCTTTTCGCCTCTTGATTTTTTTAAATTTAAGATTAAAATAAAATATATTTATGAGGATTGGTATTGCTCAATTAAATTCTACGGTTGGTGATTTTAAAGGGAATCTAAATAAAATTTTAAATACTCTTCGGATCGCCCGGGAAAGAAAAGTAGATTTAGTTATCTTCCCCGAACTTTTTCTTACCGGTTATTTTCCTAAAGATTTATTGAAGAAACCTGATTTTTTAAATTATTCTCAAAAGAGTTTAAATAATATTTTTAAAAATTCTAAAGAAATTTCTCTTATAATTGGATTACCTTTGAAAATTGGAAAAAATCTTTTGAATGCGGCTTATTTTATAAGGGATGGAAAATTTTTTGGTTTTAGTGCTAAAACCAATCTTTCTTCAAAAGAAGTTAATTATTTTATACCTTCTCAAAAAAGAATCGTTTTTAACTTGGATGGCAAAAAAATAGGGATAATCATTGGCGAAGATTTAGAAGGTAAGTATGAAGTAATAAGAGAACTTAAAAGAAAAGGAGCGGAGTTAATTATCAATTTGTCCGCTCGGCCTTTTTATGTGAATAAACATAACTTGCTAAAAGATTTGCTCAAAAAGAAAGCGAAGGAAAATAATATTAAGATAATATATTGCAATTTGGTGGGAGGAAATGATGGTGAGATTTTTGATGGCGAAAGTATGGTAGTGTCGGAAAATGGTGAAATTTTAATGAGGGCAAAAAGATTTGAGGAAGATTTTATTATTTATGACGAAAGTATTATTTATGCACCCTTATCTGAAAAAGAAGAAGATGAGAGAGAAGAAATTTATCAGGCAATTATTTTAGGAATTAAAGACTATGTAAAAAAGAATAATTTTCAAAAAGTAATTTTGGGAATTTCTGGCGGAATTGATTCGAGTGTAGTTGCTGTTTTAGCGACCTTGGCATTAGGTAAAGAAAATGTCATCGGTTTAATAATGCCTGGACCTTATTCTTCAAAAGAGAGTATTGAAGATGCTTATACCTTGGCAAAAAATTTGGGAATTAAAGTATTAGAAATTTCTATTAATGAGATTTATCAAGAATATTTAAATACCTTAAAACCAATTTTTAAAGATTTACCTTTTGATAAAACAGAAGAGAATATTCAAGCCCGAATAAGAGGAAATATATTAATGGCTTTGGCAAATAAATTTAATTATTTAGTTTTGGCAACCGGTAATAAATCAGAAATGGTAGTTGGTTATACAACCCTTTACGGTGATATGAGTGGCGGTTTGGCACCAATTGCTGATTTGACAAAAACTGAGGTTTATAAATTGGCAGAATATTTAAATAAGAAATTTAATTTAATTCCCGAAAGAATTTTAACTAAAAAACCATCAGCGGAATTAAGATCTAATCAAGAAGATGAAAAAGATTTAATTCCCTATTCCCAATTGGATGAAATTATTCAATATTATTTAATGGAAAACCTGCCTTTGCGAAATATTGTGAGAAAAGGATTTTCGCCAAAAGATGTGAATAAAATTGTAAGTTTAATTTATCAAAATGAATTTAAAAGGAAACAAGCACCTCTTAAATTAATCTTAAAGAAAGAAAGTTTTGATTTTCCGATTGTTAACAAATTTTACCCAACTCCTAAATAAATCTTTTTTACCTTTTCATTATTAATTAATTCTTCTGCTTTTCCTTCCAACATTATTTTGCCGGTTTCTAAGACATATGCCCGATGGGCTATTGATAAAGCCTTAAAAGCATTTTGTTCAATAAGTAAAATAGCGGTTCCTTCTTCGTTTATATTTTTAATTACTGAAAATATCTCTTCTACTAATATTGGTGAAAGTCCCATAGAAGGTTCGTCTAAAAGGAGTAATTTAGGTTTTGCCATCAATCCTCGACCAATAGCCAGCATTTGAAGTTCGCCACCTGAAAGGGTACCGGCTGGCTGCTTTAATCTTTCTTTTAAACGAGGGAAAATTTTGAAAACGAAGGAAAGTCTTTCCTCAATTTCACTTTTTTTATTAACAAAATAGGCACCCAATCTTAAATTTTCATAAACAGTGAGGTTGGCAAAAGGTTTTCTGCCTTCGGGCACTTGGATAATTCCCAATTTAGCAATTTGGCAAGGATTTAATTTTGTTAAATCAATATTTTGAAAATAGATTCTGCCACTTATCGGTTTGATTAAACCAGAAATAGTTTTCAAAGTAGTTGTTTTACCAGCACCATTATTACCAATTAAAGCAACAATCTCTTTTTCCCTCACAACCAAAGATATTCCTTGTAATGCTTTAATCACTCCGTAATTGACAAAGAGATTTTCAATGGAGAGCATATTCCCTTCCTAAATAGGCAGCAATTACTTTTGGATTATTTTGAATCTCTTCTGGTTTGCCTTCAGCGATAATTTCACCAAAATCCATAACAACAATTCTTTCGCAAAGGTTCATGATTACCCGCATCTGATGTTCAATAATAAAAATTGTTAATTTAAATTTTTCTTTGATAAATTTAATTAAATCCATCAAAAGGGAGGTTTCGCCAATCGTCATACCACAAGAAGGTTCATCTAATAAAAGAAGTTTGGGATTAAGGGCTAAGGCACGGGCAATTTCTAATTTTCTCATTTCTCCATACGGTAGGTTTTTTGCTAAAATATTTACCTTTTTCTCTAAATCAAAGAGTTTTAAGAACTGATAACATTTTTCTTTAACTTCTTTTTCAACCTTTTTAAAATTACCAATACGTAAAATACTCTCGGTTGTTGAATAATTAATCTGGTAGTTAAAGGCAAAAAGGATATTTTCCAAAACAGTTAAATTATTAAAAAGTCTAATATTTTGGAAAGTTCTTGAAATTCCTAAATGGACAATTTGATGAGGCAAAAGATTGGTAATATCCTTATTTTGGAAAATTATTTTTCCGCTATCTGGTTTATAAAAGCCGGTTATTAAGTTAAAAACAGTAGTTTTGCCCGCACCATTCGGACCAATAAGACCACATAATTCACCTTCTTTAAGGATAAGATTAAAATCTTTGACTGCCTTTAAGCCATCAAAAGATTTATTTAAATTTTCAATCTTTAATATTCCTTCTTCAGCCATAGAATCTCTTTATTGCCAAAAATTCCTTGTGGTCTTAAAAGCATTAATAAAATTAATAGTAAAGGATAAATCACTAATCGCCAATCTAAGATTGCTTGGGGAAGAATTATTCTTAAACCTTCTAAAATAAAAACCCAAAGAAAAGAAGCGATAATTGTTCCGCTCATACTTCCTAAACCGCCTAAAACAATAATTAGCATTAAATCAATAGACCTTAGAAAATCAAAATTGCTCGGATGGAGAAAACAGTATAAATGGGCATATAAAGCACCGGAAAAGCCCGCAAAGGAACAACCAAGAGCAAATGCTAAAAGCCTTTGTTTATAAACATTTATTCCCATCGCATAGGCAGCATTTTCGTCTTCCCGAATGGCGATTAAATTTCTGCCAAATTTAGAATAAATAAGATTTCTCATAATAAGAATAATTAAAATTAATGAGAATAAAACAATTGGTAAATTAGTAAAATTAGGGATACCAAGCATTCCCCTTGAGCCACCCATTTGGGAAAAAACCTTATCGGAATTATCTAATAATACCTTCACAATTATTCCAAATCCTAAAGTGGCAATTCCTAAATAGTCTGATTTTAACTTTAAAATGGGAATAGCAATGAGATAACTAATTAGAAAGGTAAAAATAACAGAAGAAATTATTGCTCCAATATAAATAAAATATCCATAATGAGAAAAAGATTTTGTTAATAATGCTGATAAATAAGCACCAATTCCCATAAAGGCAGCGTGTCCTAAAGAAAAGAGACCAGTATAGCCATAAATAAGATTTAACCCCAAGGCGGAAATTGTAATACAACAGGCATAAGAAAAAATTTGGATAATATAGAGATTAATCATAATTTTATTCCTTCTTCTTTACCAAATAATCCTTGTGGACGGGTTAAAAGCACGATAATTAAAATGGCAAAGGCAATTGCGTCGCGAAAAGTTGAGGATATAAAAGCAGCCGTAAAAACTTCTACCATTCCAATAATGTAAGAACCTAAAACAGCACCGGAAATTATGCCAATCCCACCAAGGACAGCAGCAACAAAGGCTTTCAGTCCAGGCATTATTCCCATATAGGGATGAATTTGGGGATAACAGATTCCGTATAAAACTCCACCGGCACCGGCTAAAGCAGCACCTAAGGCAAAGGTTAAAGAAATTATATTATCAACATTTATTCCCATAAGTAAAGCCGTTTCTTTATCATAAGATACTGCTCTCATTGCCAAACCAATTTTTGTTCTTTTGATTAGATAATCTAAAATCAATAATAAAACTAAAGTAATGAGAAAGACAATAATTTGAATAGAGGAGATGGTTAAACCTAAAAAATCAAAAGTAATAATCTTAAAAGGTCGGGGATAAGGTTGATAATCGGGACCAAAGATTATTTTTAAGGAAGTAAAATTTTCTAAGAAAAAAGAGACGCCGATAGCAGTAATTAAAAGATTTATTCGCGGAACATTTTTCTTCCTCAAAGGAGCATAAGCAACCTTTTCAATAATAACATTGATAATCATACATAAGACCATTGAGAAGATAATTGCCAATAAGAAATTAAATTTTAACCGAGTAATCGCATAAAAACCGAAATAGGCACCAAGCATAAAAATATCACCATGAGCAAAATTAATTAATCTAATTATTCCATAAATCATTGTGTAGCCAAGAGAGATTAAGGCATAAACACTTCCTAATTGAAAACCATTAAGAAGTTGTTGGAAGAAATAGTTCATTTTTTAAAGATTATTAAAAATAGAAAGTAAGGTTGAAGATGTGAGCGATTCCTAAGTTTTGATAAGGTAAAAATCCGTAAGAAAAAGCAACCGGCTCTTTTGTAAATTCTAATCCCAAAGAGAATCGGGTTAAAAATCCTTCTTTAAAACCAAGATAACCTAAACGAAAAATAATAAGATTGCTTATCATTAGTTCTGTTCCTAAATGGAAATCTAATCCTAAGTTAGAATAAGCAAAACCAGTAGAGATAGATAAACCATTATTTTTAGGCAGATTAATTAGTTCGGTTAAATCTGCGCTCCCTTCCAAAATAAATTCTGGTTGTTCTAATTTTTTAGTTTGGTAATAAGGTTTAAAGATAAATATTAAATTTTTTATTCCGTAGCCAATCCGAAAAATATTAATCTCACTCATACCTAAAAGATTAATACCTGTTCCCAAAGAATAAAGAGTATCGCAACCAGAATAAATAAGATTGGTTAGAATACCAATTTTTGAACTTCCTAATTTATAACT
Source organism: candidate division WOR-3 bacterium (assembly GCA_039801725.1). Classification (NCBI taxonomy): domain Bacteria; kingdom Pseudomonadati; phylum Caldifarciminota; species Caldifarciminota bacterium. Next base: position 47,919 of record JBDRVE010000006.1, read on the forward strand.
AAAAAAAGGACTTAAAGAAATATGAAAATATGAAAAATAACCGTACTCTTCACCAAATTCATCAGTTTTTTTTATCTCACCACTGTTAAAATAATTAAGGAAAATTCCGTATTGATTTTTACCTTTATTTTCAGCAAAACCTAACCCACCAAAATGGGTGTTTACTAAATAAGATAGATAACTGAAACTTACGGCTCGCTTTTTTATCCCCAAGGGATTACCAAAGATAAAATTAGTATAATAACTTGGTAAAGTCTTATTTCCAGTGATCAACTCATAAGGAGATAAAGAGAGCTTTAATTCTTGATAACCAAAAAGGAAGGCAAAAATTAGGAAAGAAAATATTTTCCTCATTTTTATATAATAATAAAATAAATTGATTTGTCAAATAAAGAAAGTAAATGTGTTAAAATATAAAACTTCTGAGTAAATTCAAGAGAAATAAAAAAGAATTGCCTTCAAACAAGAGAATCTTTTACTTATACTCAAATAAATATCTAAAATATCCTGAATAAAGCAACATTTTATTATGTTTGTTTATTATTCTCCTAACTATTCTCATCTTATAGCCTTATTGATTATATTTTATTTTTCTATCAAAGGTTCCCTCTATTACATAGCCCAATCTCTATAAGTTATTTAAGTCTTACGAAGTTCTTAAACATAAACTTATGGTTAGAGCCGTTAATAAAAGTATTGTTATTCGCATTAATAAAGTTATTGTTATTACCATTAATAAAAATATTATTATTAACACTAATAGAGTTAAAAATATTCCCGTATGATAGACCTACCCCCTATTACCCCCTCCATTAGGTTTTTCTTCTTCTGTGCAAATTTTTTCCCATTTTTTATATTTCTATTAAGAATTTATAACATTCTATAAACATAACTAATACAAATATAGTCAAAAATTTTAAAATGTCAAGGGAATTAAAAGTAAATGTGTTAAATATTATTATTATGATATGAATAATTTAAAATTATAAAGTTATAAATTTTTCGGGAATAATATAATCACCAAATCTATTTTGAGCTTTTAATAATCTTTCTTTTTGTTCTTTTAGTATTTGAAAAACTTCTTCTGGCGCGTTTTCTTTTTCGTAGAATTTTATTATCCTTTCAATTTTACTCAAATTTTCATTAACTCGTAAAGAGAATTGTTTATGATAATCTTCTAAAGAGTAATCTTTATTCAAAACTTCTCTAAAAAGAATTTTTAAATCTTCATAATAAGGAATATATCCGGTAGGAGTTTTTATCGCTTTAACTTCATTGTGAACTCTTTTTTCCATCCATTTATACCAGACTTTTTTATCGGTCTTTTCGTTTAAGAAATTGCCATTTTTATCTTTAAGAAAATAATTAACTCCGAATATCTTAACCTCTCTTTTTAATTTTTTGCCAAATTCCAAATAAATCTTTAAATATTTGCTTAAAGAAATTGATAAAAAATCAAGATTAGACATTGGATTAATCTTTTTGATACCCGTTTCTCCCAAAGTAGCAGGAGTAGTCTCTGATTCTAAAGCAGCTCCTTTAGTAATAACTCCGTGAGCCCAATCAAAAGCCTCTTCTACCGGTAGGGAAGTATCGGTATCTCTACCACCATAAACAATTCCACTGATTAATACTCCTTCGGGATTTTCTAAAGCCTCTAAATCTAAATTTTCAAAATGTTTTAATTCAATAGTGAAACGGGAATTATTATGAGAAGCAGGTATTTCTTTACCTTTTTCATCTTTCTTCCCCAAATACCATTCGCCAGAAAAGTTGTATCCCTCTTTTGGAATCTCTTTGGTTTTACCGTTCCAAAAGATAAAACCTTCTTTTGTTAAAAGAGCATTAGCAAATATTACTTCTCGTGGGGTAGTAAGTGCCTTATAAAGCATTGGGTCATCTTCTTCATTAATTCCTTCTAAAATTCCAAACATACCTTTTTCAACATTTATTGCTCTCAATTCACCATTTTTGATAAAAAGATAAGCGATATCATCACCGACTAATCTTTCTCCTTCCATCATCGCGGTAGAAGTCTTACCACAATAAGAAGGAAAGGCACCAGTAAAATAAGTAACCCTTCCATTAGGACCATTAATTCCCATTATCAACATATGCTCACAAAGCCAGCCTTCATTATAACCTAAATAGATTGCTAAACGCATTGCCAGTTTTTTGAGCCCGATAGAATTACCTCCGTATTGGGTATTCACGCTGTAACATACTAAGTTATCTCGGTCAATATAAATTCTTCTCTTATCAAGATTTTTACAAGTTTTTCTTTCGTCCAATTCTCCTTGACTATGAATAAATTTGAAAAAGCGATTATCTTTTAATTTCAAAAAAGTCTCGTAGCCTAAACGATAAAGTAAATTTTCACAATGGCAGACATAAGAGGAATCGGTCAGTTGGACTGCCGGAATTGCGTAAGGAGAATTTTTTGGTCCCAGAAGGTAAAAAATAATATAAAGTTCTCGGTCTCTCATTATGTCTTTCAAAAGTTTATGGATTTCATCGAGCCCTTCTTTTTGGAGAGCAATAAGAATTTCTTCTCCCAATTTTTCTTCTTCTCTTAACAAAATTTTGGTGTTCTTCTTATCGCGGGCTTGGTCGTAATAATTGTCAAAATGAATAGTATGGCCTGGGGTAGCAGTTAGAATTTCTTCGCCGGTTTCTAATGCTCTTTTTTTAATATAATCAAAATCGCTTTCCTCAGTAACTAAATAAATCTCTTTCGGATTAAGAAGTTCTAAATAGAATGATAAGAAAGAAAATAAATCGTTATTTTTTATTTTTAATAATTTATCCCAGTGGTCTTTTTTAAATTTCTTTTCAAATTTTTGAAGCATAATAAATTATAAAAAAAAATATTTGACTTTTCAAAAAATTTTTATATATTTTATATAAAGGGCCTATAGCTCAGTGGTAGAGCGTCCCGCTGATAACGGGAAGGTCAGAGGTTCGATCCCTCTTAGGCCCATTTTTTATTAAAAATATAAAGGACCCTCTCCACTTACGGGTCTTAAAGGAGAGGGTCCTTTATTTATAAATTATTAGGAAATCACCGAGAGGACGTTCTGAGAAAAGCTATTTGCTGTATGATTATTCACCTTCTTCTTCGCCACCTTTTCTTAATGTTCTAAGAAGCTTCCTTGCCTCTTTTCTCAAATCGGTAACTTTGTCCCACCAAGCTCTTCTTTCTTCTTCGGTTTGAAGTTGGTTAAACCTTTCAGTTTCGGTTTTCCATTCTTGAATTTTAGCATCAATTTGGCTCATTAGATTGCTTTCTTCGGCGGTTGGGCTAGCAATTTTACCTTTTGCTCGTTCATATCTTGTTTGAAATTTTTCAATGTCTTCTAACATATTTTGATAATCCTTTTGCCAGTCAGCCATATCTCTTGTGCGGTAATAAGGTCCTAATGTGCCTGCCTGACGACGAGAAATGATTGTAAAAATTACGCCAGCAACTACTACAATACCAACGATCGTCCAAACTATTGTTCTTGTTTTCATTGCTTCCTCCTTTTTAGTTTATTTATTTTTTCCGCAGCATTTTTTATATTTTTTACCTGACCCACAAGGACAGGGGTCATTTCTTCCTACTTTTTTTTCCTTTATTATTGTTTGTTGAGTTATCTCTTCTGATTGTTCATTAAGGGTGGCGGTAATAGTTGGTTTATACGCCACCACTCTTCTTGGTGACTTCCCTTGTTTGGGAACCACCGTAATTCTAAATAACATTGTTATTGCTTCTTTATAAAAATCAAACATTAAGGTTTGGAAAAGATTATAAGCCTCTTTTTGATATTCAATCAAAGGATCTTGATGGCCATAAGCACGCCAATTTATTCCTTCCCGGATAGTATCTAATTCTCTTAAAAGATGTTGCCATTTTGAATCTAAAGTTCTTAGAAAAATAAATTTAATGAACTCCTGAAAAGTTTCTTCGCCTAACTCTTCTTTTCTTTTTAATAATCGATTATTGGCAATTGCTAAAAGTTTTTCTTTTAAAATTTCTTTTTTCATTTTAGGAATTTCTTCCGGAGGTATTTGTAAATCCACTAGATAAATAAGACCAAATTCGGTTTTTAACTCATTCCATTGCCAATTTTCTGGAAATTTTTCAGTGGCATATTTATCTAACAGATTATCAATAATCGCTTCACTTGCTTCTTTATAGAGTTCAATAATATTTTCGCCTTTTAAAATTTCATCCCGCCAAGCATATACTACTTCTCTTTGTTTGTTCATTACATTATCAAATTCTAAAAGGTGTTTTCTAATTTCAAAATTTCGCATTTCTACTCTTTTTTGAGCATTTTCTATTGCTTTAGTAACTAACGGATGAGTAAGAGGTTCCATCTCTTTTTTCCCAAATCTTTCCATAATACTTACTACTCGGTCACTACCAAAAAGGCGCATTAAATCATCTTCCAAAGATAAGAAAAATCTCGAAAAGCCCGGATCTCCTTGACGTCCACTTCTTCCTCGTAATTGATTGTCGATCCTGCGCGCTTCGTGTCTTTCTGTACCGATAATATATAAACCACAGGGAGGTTCCTCTAAACATTTTCCTGGATTTTTTTCCCAATATTCACAATCTCCGTCGCCGTTACTATTGATATAACATTTTTTTCCTTTTACTACCCCTGGCCCTAACTTTATATCTGTCCCTCGACCAGCCATATTGGTAGCGATAGTTACTGCGTAAGGTTGACCGGCTTTGGCAACAATTTCCGCCTCCTTTTGATGATGTTTAGCATTTAAAACTTGATGATTTATCCCTTTTCTTCTTAACATCCTTGATAATAATTCTGATACTTCTACCGAAGTAGTTCCTACTAAAATTGGTCTTCCTTCTTTATGCCATTTCTCTATTTCTTCCAAAATCGCTTTATATTTTTCGTTTTTTGTTTTATATATAATATCGGGTGCGTCAATTCTTCTGACAGGCTTATGGGTTGGTATTACTATTACCTCTAACCGGTAGATATCCCAAAATTCTTTAGCTTCAGTTGCTGCGGTGCCAGTCATTCCAGCAAGTTTTTCATAAAGGCGAAAGTAATTTTGTAAAGTAATCATTGCTAATGTTTGAGTTTCAGCTTGAACTTTTACATTTTCCTTTGCCTCCAAAGCCTCGTGAATGCCGTCGGAGAATCTTCTTCCTGGCATCAAACGACCAGTAAATTCGTCAACGATAATTACTTTGCCATCTTGAACAATATAGTCAACGTCTCTTTTAAAATGGTCAAAGGCTTTAAGAAGTGCTTCTAAAGAAGCTAGTTTTTCACTTTTTCTTGCATAGATTTCGTAGAGTTTTTCTTTTTCAAAGATTTTTTCCTTTGGTGTTAAATCGGGATTTTCGTCAATTTTTTTGGTTTCAATTGCTAAGTCAGGTAACAAGAAAAAGTCGGGATCTCTAAGATATTCAATTACTTGTTTCCGACCTTTTTCTGTTAGCCTAATACTATGGTCTTTTTCGTCAGTTACATAATAAAGTTCTTCATCCAATTCATAAATCTTTTTTTCACGAATATATTCTAACTCAGTTTTTTCAATGAGTTTTTTAATTTCTACGTCCCTTTCCGCTTTTAATAATTGCGTATTTTTGGGCGATCCCCTTTTTGCTTGGAGGAATTTTATCCCTGCTTCTCTTATTTTTCCCTCTTTAAGAAGTTTCATTCCTTCCTCAACGATTCGAGAGACTAATACTGTTTGAAGATTGTATAAATTTCTTACTACCGGAGCCAATTCGCGATAGATATTTTTTTCTTCCTCTTCTACTGGACCAGAAATAATTAGAGGAGTTCGGGCTTCGTCAATTAAAATTGAATCCACTTCGTCAACAATTGCGTAATAATGACCTCTTTGGACTTTATCTTCCCATCTTAAAACCATATGGTCTCGAAGATAATCAAAACCAAATTCATTATTGGTGCCATAGGTGATATCACAATTGTATTCTCTTTTTCTTTCTTCGGTTTCCATTCCTTGCTGAATGCACCCAACGGTTAATCCCAGAGTTTCATAAATTGGTCCCATCCATTCCCTATCTCTTCTTGCTAGGTAATCGTTTACTGTTACTAGATGGACATTTTTGCCAGTTAAGGCATTTAGATATAATGGCATGGTGGCTACTAAAGTCTTACCTTCACCGGTTTTCATTTCTGCAATTTTACCTTGATGAAGAACAATCGCACCTAATAATTGGACATCGTAGGGAACCATATCCCAAGTAGTTTCTATATCACAAACAAGCCACTTTTTACCGCAGAGTCTTCGGCAAACCTCTTTTACCAACCCATAAGCCTCCGGTAAAATTGAATCTAAACTTTCTCCTTCAGAAATTCTTTTTTTAAAATCTTCAGTCTTTTTTATAAAATCTTCATCTTTTAAATTTTTAAATTTCTCAAAATAACTATTAATTTTTTCAACGATTGGCCAAAGTTTTTTTAGTTCCCTTTCGTTTTTAGTGCCACCAAATAATTTAATTAAAAGAGTTGATAAACCCATAAGAATTTTAGTTTTTTAATCCCTAACATCCCTAATAAATAATTATAACAAAAAAGAAAAATTTTGTCAATATAGATGAGTATTGAAGTTGTTAACTTATTGACCAAAAATAAGTTTTATTTAAAATTTTTATATGGCGGCGTAGCCAAGCAGCTAAGGCGGCGGTCTGCAAAACCGCTATTCCCGGGTGCAAATCCCGGCGCCGCCTTATATTTATTCTTATATATGGAACGATACAAAAAGATAATTGAAGAATTAAATAAAAGGAATGAACTGGCTTTAAAAGGTGGCGGCGAGGAAAGGATTCAAAAACAGCATGAGGCAGGAAAACTTACCGCTCGAGAAAGATTAGAAATTTTATTAGATAAAGATAGTTTTCAAGAGGTTGATAGGTTAAGGGTTCATGATTGTGTTGATTTCGGAATGAATAAAAAGAAATTTTATGGAGATGCGGTAGTAACCGGGTTTGGTAAAGTTGACGGTCGGGATGTAGCAGTTTTTTCTCAGGATTTTACCGTTTTTGGTGGCACCCTTTCTAAGGTGTTTGCGGAGAAAGTTTGTAAAATTATGGATTTGGCAATGAAAATTGGTATTCCGATAATTGGTTTAAACGACTCCGGTGGCGCGAGAATTCAAGAAGGGGTTGCCTCTTTGGGAGGTTATGCGGAAATATTTTTAAGAAACACTTTGGCTTCCGGAGTTATTCCACAAATTTCGGTGATAATGGGACCTTGTGCTGGTGGAGCGGTTTATTCACCGGCTTTGACTGATTTTATTATTATGACCGAGAAAACTAGTTATATGTTTATTACTGGACCAGAGGTAATCAAAGCAGTAACTCGAGAAGAGGTTACTATGGAAAAACTTGGTGGTGCGGATACTCATATGCAGGTTTCTGGAGTTGCCCATTTTAAAGGAAAGGATGATAAGGATTCATTAATGATTGCCAGAAAATTATTATCCTATTTGCCTTTAAATTACAAAGAAAAACCACCGAGAAGAGAAACCAATGATGACCCAAAAAGAAAGACACCGCAAATTAAAGAAATGCTTCCTGATGATCCAAGAAAATCCTATGATATGTTGCCAATAATCGAAGAAGTTGTGGATAGAGGAACCTTTTTTGAAGTCCAAAAAGATTGGGCAAAGAATATTATTATTGGCTTTGCTCGAATGAATGGCGAGGTTGTTGGTATTGTTGCTAATCAGCCGAAATATCTAGCCGGCTGTTTAGATATAAATGCTTCTGTTAAGGCTGCCCGGTTTGTAAGATTTTTGGATTGTTTCAATATTCCGATAATTACTTTTGTTGATGTGCCTGGTTTTTTACCAGGAACGGCGCAAGAGTACGGTGGAATAATAAGGCATGGTGCAAAATTATTATATGCTTACTGTGAAGCAACAGTACCCAAAATTACGGTAATTGTGAGAAAGGCATATGGTGGTGCTTATGATGTTATGTCTTCTAAACATATTCGAGGTGATTTTAATTTTGCTTACCCAACTGCCGAAATTGCCGTAATGGGTGCCGAAGGAGCGGTAAATATTATCTTCAAAAAGGAGATAGAATCTGCCGAAAATAAAGAAGAACTGAAAAAAAGATTGATTGAAGAATATGAAGAGAAATTTAATAATCCCTTTAAGGCAGCAGAACTTGGTTATATTGATGAGATTATAATGTTTGAAGATACAAGAGAGAAAATTATTTGGGCGTTAGAGTTATTAAAAAATAAAAAACTTAAGAATCCTAAGAAAAAGCACGGTAATATCCCCTTATAAATTCAAATAATCTTGACTTTTTAAAAAATTTTGATTATATTTAATTAAATCGGGGCGTGGCGCAGTGGTTTAGCGCACCAGCTTGGGGTGCTGGGGGTCGCTGGTTCAAATCCAGTCGCCCCGATATTTATTTATTAAAGTGAATAGATTATTAGAAATTAAAGATATATTTGTTAATTATGGGAAAGAAGAAATATTAAAAGGCATATCTCTTAATATTCAAAAGAACGAAAAGGTTATCTTATTGGGACCCAATGGTTCTGGCAAAACAACATTAGTAAAAACAATTTTAGGATTGCTTAAAATTAAAAACGGTTCAATAAAAATTTTTGGTAAAGAAATCGAAAATATCCGTGGAGAAACAAGATTGGCAACAAACTATCCACCGGTCTATTCATTATTCTCTATTAATCTGCGAGACCTTTTTGATCTTTATATTCATTTGAAAGGAGGAGATTTGGAATATGCCAAAACTCTTTTAGAGAATTTGGGATTAAAAAATGTATGGAAGAAAAAACTTCATCAACTTTCCGCAGGACAGCAGATTCTTGTTTGTAATATATTGGCAATAGCATCGAATCCCGAGTTGTTAATTTTAGATGAGCCTTTTGAGAATGCCGATCCTGCCCGAAGAGAAAAAATTTTAAATCTAATTCTAAATTATAAAGGTACAGTTTTACTAATAACTCATCAGCTTTCGGTTCTTGGATATTTTCCAAACTATTCGCTTTATTTTATCTTTGAAGGCAAGTTGTATGGGCCACTACAACCTTTAGAAAAAATATTAGAGACCTATATCCATTTAAAAGATTTAGAAAATCCTCTTTTGGTAATAGAAGTGGGTGGTAAGAAAATTTACTTAAGTGATAAAGTTGGTGACTATAAATTAAAAGATTTTATAGATATAACCAGGATATACGAAATTTTAATATGAAAATATTTAAATATTATGTTAAATCATTATTTCTTTCCAAAGAGACCTTTTTCTGGTCAATAATATTTGTAGTTTTTTGGCTTTTCATGGGTGCTTATCTTTTTGGTAAAGGAATGTCAAAAGATGTTATTGCTTTTTATGAAGTTAAAATTGGTTACACAGCCAGTTGGTACGGTGTGGCGGTAACATTTTCACTTGCTGCGTTATGTGTAAGTTTATGTTATTATTTTCTTTACGTTACATCCAGTTTACCTTATATAATTAAATATGGCAAAATCTCTCCCATTTCTTTTTTCTCACAAATTATTTTGGGAACCTTTGTTTATTCTTTTTTTCTTGCTGTAATATTAATTATTTGTACTTATTTAATTTTTAGTCATGCCTTTTCCTGCAATCTTTTGCCAGCAAAACCATTATTTGCCTTTTTGGTAGTAGGAATAAGTGGAATTTTTTACTATTTATTGGCAACAATGATTGTTTTTGTTCTTATGCTTATAAAAAAAGTGAAATCTATCCGTTTAGTTTCATTTTTTCCGATGATGACAAATATTGCTTTGGTTTACTCTCAAATTTTTGGAGTTGCCAATCAAACTATGGTGTATGCTTCGCCTTTTAACAATATATATAATTTGAGCGCTTACGTGTATTTTGGTAAACCCATACCATTAAAATGGAATGAGTTGCTTAATAAACAATCATTATTGATTCATCCTTGCTACTCAATAATAATCCTTTTGATATGGATGGCGATTCTTTTTATCATTGATATATATTTAATGAGAAGTATCAAAGAAATACCGATTGAAGAGATGCGTGAAATATAAAAATAGGAAATTAACTTGTAAAATTAGTTCTATCCTTCTTCTTTTATTCTTTTTTGCCAGTTAAGGACAATTTGAAAGACTTCCAAAGGAGAGAGTTCATTAAGATTTAATTTTTTAATTTCTTCTAATATTGGATGTTCAATGGGATAGAATAATGTTAATTGTAAGGGATTTTTATCTCTTAAACCTTTGAGGCTTACTTCTTCGCCATTTTCTAAGTATTTTAATACTTCTCTTGCCCTTTCAATTACTTCCTTAGGGAGACCAGCCAGTTTTGCCACCTCTATTCCATAACTGCGCGAACTGGCACCTTCTACTAATTTCCTTAAAAAAATAATTTCATCGCCCTTTTCTTTTACTAAAAAGGTGTAATTTTTTACTCTTGGTAAATAACGGGCAATATCAGTAAGTTCGTGAAAATGGGTAGCAAAAATTGTTTTTGGTCGCACTTTCGGATGGGAATGGAGATATTCAGTGGTTGCCCAGGCTATCGCTAACCCATCATACGTAGCAGTTCCTCGACCTACCTCGTCTAAAATTACTAAACTTCTTTCCGTAGCATTATTTAAAATATTAGCGGTTTCCTGCATTTCAGCAAGGAAAGTGGAAACGCCTCGTGAAAGATCGTCAGAGGCACCAATTCTGGTAAAAATTTTATCTACCACACCAATTTTACAATAACTGGCCGGTACAAAAGAGCCCATTTGGGCAAGAATGACAATTAATGCTACTTGTCTTAGATAAGTAGATTTTCCTGACATATTTGGTCCAGTAATTAATAAAATTTGGTCAGTAGAACTGTTTAAATAGGTATCATTAGGAATAAAATTTTCGCCCACCAATTCTTCCACCACTGGATGTCGACCATCTTTGATAATAATTTCGTCACTATTATCAATAATTGGTTTTACATAATTTTTCTCTTTTGCTACTCTTGCCAAGGAAAGATAAACATCAACTTCCGCAACTATTTTGGCGAATTCAAATACTTCTTTTATCTGTTTACTTATCTCTTTTCGGAGATTAATAAAAATCTCGTATTCTAATGCCTTAATTTTTTCATCAGCAGTTAAAATCTTTGTTTCGTATTCTTTTAATTCCGGTGTTATAAACCTTTCAGCGTTGGATAAAGTCTGCTTTCGGATGTAATCTTTTGGCACGTATTTTACATAAGATTTTGTCACTTCAATATAATAACCAAAAACTGAGTTGTAGCCAATCCTTAAAGTTGGTATACCAGTTCTTTTTTTCTCTTTCTCTTCAATTTTTAAAATATAATCTTTTGCATTTCGAGAAATACTTCGTAGTTCATCTAAAAGTTCGGAAACATTCTCTTTAATAATTCCTCCTTCAGTAATTGCTAAAGGCGGGTCTTCAACAATTGTTTTTTCAATCTTTTCAATTAAGGTATTGAAATTAGCAATTTTTTCTCCTAAATATTTAAGTCTTTCATTATCATTATTAATCAATAATTCTTTTAAGGGAGAAGAAATTTTCAGCCACTCTTTTAAATTTACTAAATCTCGGGCATTAGCCCTTTCGGTTGCGATTCGGGAGGAAATCCTTTCAATATCTCCAATCTTTTCTAAGTAATTTTCCAATTCTTTCATTAGCGAATAGGAAGAGCAAATTTTTTCCACTGCCGAAAGGCGATGGTTAATTTCATCAATATCTAATAAGGGATACAAAAGCCATCTTCTTAAAAGTCTTCCTCCTTGTGGTGTCAAAGTTTTATCAATAATTGACAACAAAGAACCTTCGACACTATTGTCGCTAATTCTTTCTAATAATTCTAAATTTCTTCTGGTTGGTTTATCTAAGACTAAATAATTTCTTAACTCCTGATAAGTTATTTTGGAGATATTGTTTAAAGCACCTTTCTGAGTTTCTTCTAAATAATAAAGACAGGCGCCAGCCGCCGAAATAACTTCCGGAAGATTTTCAATACCAAAGCCTACTAAATTGGCGACATTAAAAAATTTCTTTAATTTCTCATAAGCAAAATCAAAAGAAAAATAATAAGAGTCTAAGGGAGTTAAGCAAAAATCCTTTTTTAACAAAACTTCAATCTCTTTTTTATCTTGGGGATAAATAATTTCCTTTGGTTCAATTTTTAAAAGTTCTTCTTTTATCTCTTCTTTTTTTATTAGACTAACATAAAAATCACCAGTAGAGATATCACAATAAGCAATACCACAATTTTCTTCTAAATAAAGAGAAAGTAGGAAATGGTTTTTTTTATCTTCTAATAAAGAAGGTCGGGAGATAGCACCAGGTGTTATTACTTCCACCACTTCGCGTTTAATAATCTTTCGCGAGGTTTCCGGAATTTCTAACTGTTCACAGATCGCTACCTTATAACCGGCTTTTATTAATTTGGAAAGATAGGTATCCAGTGATTTATGAGGAATTCCAGCCAAAGGTATTTTTTCGCTCTTTCCGTAAGAACGGGAAGTGAGTGTTAGACCCAATACTTTGGAAGCGATTTTCGCATCTTCGTAAAACATCTCATAAAAATCGCCTAAACGAAAAAGGAGAATAGCATCTTGATATTTTCTCTTAATCTGATGATATTGGGCTAATAGGGGAGTTAAACTCTCTTTATCCTTTGACATCCCATTGCCAACACTCAAAACAGATAGCAATAGGTTCTTTCAATTCCTTTTGACAATAAGGACAGTTAATTTTTTCTCTATTTTTAACAATCTCTATATAACTATTAAGATTCTTATAAGCTTCCTCTAAATCATTTAGTTTCAAATAGGTTTTGGCTAAAAGAAGATAAATTTCTAGTATTTTATCTTTTTCCTTTTCTAAAATATTAATCGCTTCTTTTAGATTTTCCATCTTTTCATAAAATTCCAAGATTTCCCAATAATATTCTTTTTCTTTTGTTTCCTTACCAAATTCCTTGTAAATATTTACTAATTCTTCATAACGACCCAAAGAGAATAAAGCATTGGCTAATTTGTCTTTAATAAGAGAAAGTTTTTGTGGATAATTTCTTAAAAATTTTAACCAATAAGAGATTGCCTCTTCATACTCTTTTTCATTTTCGTAATAATTTCCTAAATATAACAAGCCATAAAAAGAGTTCTCATCATATTTTAATGATTTTTCTAAATATTCCTTGGCTTCTTTTTTATCTTTTGTTAGAAGACGATTCCCTAATTCGGCATAAAAAGTAGCAAGTTGTTTTTTATCAAAAAGACTATTTCCATATTTGTTTAAAAATTGAATAGCCAAAGGATAATTTTCTGTTTTTAGATATAAAGTGAAAAGTAAAGAAGCACTATCTCTATCTTTCCAACCACTTTTAATTATCTCTTCTAACAAACTTATCGCCTTAAAATATCTGCCATCTTGGGCTAAGAAATAAGATAATTTTTTAAAAACAATTAATTCTTTATCTCTGGGCAAGTTTCGCCGAAGCGATAATAGTTCGTTAATCTTTTTGGCTTTTTCTATTTCTCCTTTTTCTTGATACCAATCGATTAAATAAAGATAGCCATCAATAAATTCACTATTAGTTTTTACTAGTTCTTCCATTTTTTTAATCGCTTCTTCTTTTTTACCAGCGATATAAGAAATCAAACTTTCAGTAAAAAGAGTTGGGAAAAATTTTTGTTTTCTAATTAGATTGATAATAATTGGATAAAAGGCAACAAAAAGCACGAAGATGATAAAAATTATTAAAATGGTCATTTCTCTTCTCCTTTTTCAACTAAAAAATAGTTTCTTAAATCATTTAACTCGGCAAGTAAGGCTTCCTTTTCTTTCTTTAATTTTCTAATTTCAATTTTTGATTTTATCTCACTAATAATTGTAAAAATACCAACAGTTAATAGTCCAAAAAGATAAGCAACAAGAATAACACTTGCTAAAGGAACATTCCTTTTTGTTTCAAAAATTATATTTACCTCAGGTATTCGTTCAGGATTTAGTAAAGTAATAGCAATTAATATAAAACAAATAAAAATGACCAAAATAATTCTTAAAATATTCATAACTCCTCCTTTAAATCTTTAACCATATCTTTTATTACTTTAAATAATTTCTAAAAAAAGTCAATTATTAAATTAAAATCATTCCTCATTTATTTTAAAATATCGAATAGAGAGCGAAGAAGATAAGAGAATTATTTTTTGATTAAAGTAAATCATCAGTTCTTCTCTCTTTGTCGCATTAAATAATATTTATAAAAAGAGTCAATGTCTTTAGTGAAGTTATTAATTGCTTGGATTCCGGATGGTGCTTCCAAAAATTTAAGCATATAATTTACATAGGCACTTGTTGGTATTTGGTCGGGTTCTGGTTCATCGCAAAGATAATAACGGAAGATTGGGGCCTTTAATTTTTGAAAAGTATCTACTATTTCTCTAATTTTTCCGTCATAAAATCCTTTGAAAAGGGAATCGGCGACAACATCTAAGACATCGACATAATCAGAGAAGAGGCTTTCGTTTGTGCAACTATAAATTGAATAACTCATTTTTAAGTTATTTTCCACATCCCTTTTTGTTCTTCTGAACTTTATTACGAAGGTATCATAAAGAGGTGGGTTAGAGAAACTGTCGGAGAAGATTATTTTCTTTTCGATGGGAGTTGTTTC
>JBDRVE010000007.1 GCA_039801725.1 candidate division WOR-3 bacterium
GAAGAGAGATAGATGTTGTTGAGCCTTATGACCCCTTTGATTATAAAGAACTTCACCATTTAGAAGGATTACTTTTATGTGATAGAGGAGAAGCACCACAATTATTAGTTGATGGAAAAACCCAAAGAGATGGTGAATTGCCGGTTTGTCCATCAGGTGGTTTATTAGGAGTTGGTAATCCAATTGCTGCTGCTGGTTTAATGAAAGTTATTGAAATCTTTTGGCAGTTAAGGGGTGAAGCAGGTAAAAGGCAGATTGCTAAGAAGGCAAAAAGAGGATTAGCCCAAGCATGGGGAGATTTAATGCAAGTAGGAACTGTTGTTATTTTAGAAATTTAGGAGGTAAAAATGAAAAACTTTTTTGCTCAACCATTAAAAGATGAAGATTTTAAAAAGAGAAATTTTTGCTACGAAACATGGATTGGAAATTGCTTTTATGCTTGGGATTGTGGAAAGGCAATAGGTAGATATTTAGAAGGATTAAAAGAAGGAAAAATATTAGGTGTGAAATGTTCCAAATGTGAAAGGATAATGGTTCCACCAAGGATTTTTTGTGAATGGTGCTTTGTTTTGGTAGAAGATTTTGTTGAACTGAAAGATACTGGAAGAATAAATACTTTTTCTATTTCTTACATTACTTGGGATATGAAAAGGTTAGAAAAACCTCAAATTCCCGCAGTAATTGAAATTGATGGTGCCTCACCGGGTTACGGAATTTTACATTTAGTATCCGAAGTAGACCCAAAAGAAGTAAAAGTAGGAATGAGAGTAAAAGCAGTTTGGAAAGATGAAAAAGAAAGAGAGGGTAAAATTACTGATATTAAATATTTTAAACCTTATTAGGAGGAAAAAATGATACCAAAAGAAAATAGAAAAAAAGAGATTGTCCACTTTTTTGGTCAATTGCCAGTAGAAAGTTTATATACTGCTGGAATTGCTGGCGAAAGATTTCTTTTGGGTTTAAAAGAAGGAAGATTTTTAGCCAATTATTGTGAAGATTGCGATTTTGTCTTTTTGCCACCAAAACTTTATTGTGAATTTTGTTTTAGAGAACTAAAAGAAGAGGATTGGCAGGAAATAGAAAATAAAGGGATTTTACTTTCTTATACTTTTACCCATGTGGATACCAATGGTAACCGGTTGGAAAATCCAATAATTGTTGGCGTTATAAGAATGGATGGTAGTGATACTGGTTTTGTCCACAAACTTTTGGATAAAGTAGAAGATATTGAAATTGGAATGGAAGTTGAGGCGGTTTTTGCTCCCAAAGAAAGAAGAAGGGGAAGTATTAATGACATCGTTGGGTTTAGGAGAATAAGATAATGGCTGAATGCCTTTTTTGTCGCATTGCGGAGAAAAAAGATAAGACATATATTGTTTACGAAGACGAAAAAAATATTGCTTTTTTAGATATCTATCCGGTAACAATTGGTCATACCTTAGTAATTCCTAAAAAACATATTATCTTCCATACTGATTTAGAACCAGAGGATGCTGGTCCTTTTTATCGGGCAGTTTATCTTGTTAGTAAAAAATTAATGAATGCTTTTAAACCCGAATACATATCTCTTCTTATTAGAGGCACAAGAATTCCCCATCTTCATTGCCATTTGATACCGAAGATAAAAGGTAAAGATAATATCTTTGATAAAATCTTAGATTTACACCATTTTTTACAAGTAAGAATAAAAACCGATTTAGAAGAAAAAGATTTTGAAGATATTGCCAAAAGGATAAGAGAAAGTTAAATGGTAAGAGTTAGGATTGCTCCTTCACCAACCGGTGCTATTCATATTGGTTTAGCACGAAGTGCCTTATACAACTTTCTTTTTGCTCGCCAAAATAATGGAAAATTTATTTTGAGAATAGAAGATACTGATCCAACTCGTTCCACAAAGGAATCAGTAGAAGCGATAATGGAAGGATTTAAATGGCTTTCTTTATATTGGGATGAAGGACCTTATTTTCAATCTCAAAGATTTCCTATCTATCAGGAATATGCTAAAAAATTATTGAAAGAGGGAAAAGCTTATTATTGTTATTGTAGCGAAGAAAGATTGCAAGCGGAAAGAGAAAGGGCATTACAAGAAAAGAGAAGCTGGCAATACGACCGGCATTGTTTATATCTTTCTAACGAAGAAAAGGAAAGATTAGAAAGAGAAGGAGTACCAAGAACAATTAGATTTCTTGTGCCACAGGAAAGAAATGTGGTTTTTGAAGATATTATTCACGGAAGAATTGAAAGAAGCGGGAGGGATATTGAAGATTTCATTATATTAAGGGCAGATGGAACACCTACCTATAATTTTGCCTGTGTTGTTGATGATGCTTTGATGGAGATTACCCATGTAATAAGAGCGGTAGAACATATATCTAATACTTTCAAACAAATTCTTTTATATGAGGCATTAAATTTCAAAATACCTTTCTTTGCCCATTTACCATTGATTTTAGGAAAGGATGGTAAGAAATTATCAAAAAGGCACGGTGCAGTATCAATAATGGAATATAAGAAAATGGGAATTTTACCGGAAGCCTTAATAAATTACCTCGCATTATTGGGTTGGTCACCAGGTGGCGATTTAGAGATATTTAGTTTAGAAGAAGCAATAAGACTTTTCCGTTTAGAGAAAGTAAAAAAAGCAAATGCTATTTTTGACTTTCAAAAATTGGAATGGATGAATAGTGAATATATTAAAAGAAGCGATAATAAAAGATTATTAATAGGTGTAAAAGAATTTTTGGAAGATAAGAATATACCATACGAACAAGAGAAAGAAGAGAAACTTTTAGAAATTATCCAATTAAACAAAGATAGAAGTAGAAATCTTTGCGAACTTGCTTTAAATATGGCAATCTATCTTAAAGAAGAGATAGATTATGATAAAGAGGCAATTGAAAAATATCTTGACGAAAAAGGGAAAGAGAGTTTAAAGGAACTTTTGTCTGTTTATGAAGTACTTTCTCTTTTTAATAAAGAAACGGCTGAAAAGGCTTTAAGGGAATTAGCCAATAGTAAAAATAAAAAGCCAGCAGAATATATCCATCCATTAAGAGTAGCATTGACCGGTAAATTGGTTGGTCCACCAATTTTTGATGTTGCTAATATTATGGGAAAAGACTTAGTAATAAAAAGGATTAAAAAAGCATTAATGCTTGGCTTGGAGAAGAATTCCTAAAATAATTAGAAATAAACCGATAATTGTGGTAAAATAAACTCTCTCTTTTAATACAAAATTAATAAAGATTAAAGATAGAAAAGGAGTAAGATAGATAAGGTTATTTATCTTTGCTTTATTTTCCGCCAATCTTAATGCTTTTAAAAAGAAGAAAAAAGTTATTCCCATTTCAAACACACCAACATAAATACCACCCAAAAGATAATTAAATTTTGGGAAAGAAAATTTATTTGTGATTAAAAGAAAAATTGTTGTAAATATAACTCCAAAGAAAAAATTGGCAAAAAGTTTTGCTTCCTCTTTCCTCTCATCCTTAAGATTTAATATCCAATATAATGCCCAGACAAAAGAAGAGGATAGAGCCAAAATTATTCCTAAAAGATTTACATTTTTTAAATCAAAAAATCTTCCATAGGAACTGATAATTAAGACACCAAAAAAACTGAGAATTAAAGCAAGAAAATTTAATAATCTTACTTTTTCTTTTAAAAATATTATTGAAAAAAATGTTAAAACAATAGGCCAAGTGAAATTTAGTGGTTGGGCAATTTGGGCAGGTAAAAGGGAATAGGCTTTAAACAAGATTAAATAATATAAAAAGGGATTAAGAAAACCAAAAAGAAGGGAATTAAAAAAGCCTTGTTTGATTAGTTTAAGGTTTTTTTGAAATAATAATAAGAAAAACTGGACAATAAAAGCAGTTAAAGAAGAGATAAAAAGAAGTTGATAGTGATTTAAATATCTTAGAGAAATCTTAAAGGCAGTAGCAACTGTTGACCAGAAAAAAACTGATAAAATAGCAAAGAGATACCGTTTATATTTCATTATAGAAATCCCCATTTCTGAATAAGAAAACCTATTGGATAACTATCTTCAACATTTCTTTTTTATCTTTTCTTTCAATTTGAAGATAATAAACTCCCTTAGGAAGGACTTTCTCAAGATTTTTTTCTGAGCAACCAGTTTTTATTTTTCTGCCAGTTATTTCATATACAATAACTTCTTTATAATTAGAAATTTCGTTCATCTTTTTAATTTTCTCTCTTTCATCTTTTTTTTCAACGATTCCAACCTCATCTTTTATTACATACAAAGCCGAGTCTTTGAGATCGGTTATATAAATTTGGCGAGTTTTTGGATTGACTTCTATATCAAATAGTTTTCTTCCTAAAGTTATTTTGCTAATTATTGAATCGGTAGAACAATCTAAAACACAAAGATAAAAGATTTGGTTAATATTTTCGGTAAAATAGATACGATTACTAAAAGGAAGAAATTCCCAAGCCCGCATATTCTGGACACTTTCCGGAATTACTTTTATTGCCGAATCAGTATAAGGGTTAACAACAATAATTCCTCCATTGCCATTGATCACCCAACCTACTAAGTATATTTTATCTTCTATGAAATTCCAAATAATTGGATTTCGGATTGTCATAGCATGAAATGGAAAATAAGGGACAATATTTGTGGTTTTAATCATACTATCATATTGAGTAGAGATAACAATTAAGGGTGGAAGATTATTTAAATCAAACAAAATCGCACCAATATATGCTTTTCTTCTAAATTTATTTAAAACACCATAACTTGGGCAGGAAATACTGGTATGAATTTCTTTAATAATAGAATCATTTTTACAATCTATCACATTCAGCAGATCAGAATAGCAAGCCCCGCAATAAACTTTATTACCAATTGAATCAAAAATAGGCAAACCACAAAAATAATGTTGAGAATTAATAACTTTTATTATAGAGTCGGTAAAACAATCAATAACTCCAATATCTCTTCCATTTGGAGAATAAATCTTATCTTCCCAAGCATTGTAAACTAATGACTGAGCGTGCCAAGAAATCACTTTTGTATTAAAATTGCTGTCAATAATTATAATACTATCCGGTGAAGGGTTAAAACAAAAATATACTTTATTTCTTTTCCAATTAAACACACCGTAAGCGCTTCCTTCGTAACCACAAATTCTTTGAATAATTCTTTTTATTTCATAAGTAGAACAATCAAGGACCATATGGTAATTATTTCTTCTAAAATTGATAAATAATTCATTTCTTTGAGGAATATACAATAGCTCGTTGGGTTCATCAGAAAAACGAATTATAGTATCAACAATTTGTAAGAATAAAAAAAGAGTAAAGAAATTCATTTTATTATTATTCTTTTAAATATACCCTTTTCTGTTTTTACATAATAAACTCCTTTTAGAAGTTTATCTTTTCTTTTTATTAAAACTCCAGTAGAGGTATAAATTTTAGTTAAGAAATTTTGAAAATTAGAAAGAAATTTCTCATTTTTAAAAGAGTGGATTGCAAAATTATTATTCTTAAAAATTGGATTTTTACAAACATAAAAACTATCTCTTTCGCCACCTATTGTCAAATACAACCAAGAGCTTTCTGGATAATAGGCAAGAGAAGCACCTTCTTTTAAAGTATCTGGTAACTCATAATAACCTTCCTCCCATCGGTGATAATCTAAATCATAGTAATAATAACGATCCGGAGGACCGCCACCAAAGACTGCCAAAAAGAATCTATTGTGAAAAATAGTATCTTTATAGGAAGAAGCGATTGAAGAACCTCTTCTTTGAGGAAGGAGAGTAGGTAGGTCAGGTAGCCATTTATGGCCATTGATTGAATAACAATAAAAATCGTGTCTTTCGTTTCCAACAAAGGCATAAATACTTTCCGCATTTTGATATTTATGATAACATATTGCACCCCCATTATCAATCGGAATAGTAGGAAGATCTCTTAATCTTTCCCATCCGCTCCTTAGGATTTGGAAAGTATAAATTTTGCTCCAATTAGGATTACTTAAAGATTTTATGCGCCAATAATAAGTTCCGTTTTTTAATGGAAATGATAATTGATATTGATTTGTAGATATTTTTGCGGAAATTATTATAGAGTCAAAGTTTTTATCATAAGCCAATTCAAATTGATAAGAATCTGATGCTGTTAAAGATTCCCATTTAAATAACGGAATTGTATCAGGTATTATTGAACTATCAGGTGGAGCAATGGAAAATTGTGCAGCCTGATATTCGTGAAAAAAATTATATCGGTAGAAAAGGTTAGTGTCGCCTCCTGGTATGAAATATAGTTGTCCAATAAGAAAATATGCTCTTATAGATGGGGGAACATATGCTACTGGGCGATAAGTAATGGAAGTCCCAGCTGAAGGTGAAATTCCAGAAGGCAAAGGAATCCGATAATTTACCCATTCTCCTTCGTAACCATTAGGATACCAAAAACAATATCTATATATTCCAAATTCATTTACATAAAGCAAGGCATCTCCCCAAAGACCCTTTGCAAAACAAAACGATCCATAAATTGTACGCCAAGGATACTCAATATCATCTAAACTAGTCCACATATCCTCCTTTGGTTCATACACATAAAGTGAAGCTCCGTCTCCCTCTTCCCAAGGAACAAAGCGAAAATATATCCTCTCCCATAAGCGATACCGCTGCCAAGTCTCGCCTCTTCAGGCACAGGTTCACAAGGTTCCCATTGAGCAAATAAAAAATTAGATATTGAAAAGAATAAAATATCTCTTAATATTCTTATTTTTTTCCTCCTTTGTTTTTTTATTTTTACTTTTTATAAATTATAAGGCATTTTTAAAAAAAGTCAATAAGAAATAAAAAGCAAGTTTTAAATTATTGATTTGTATGAAAAATTGATTATCTTTTTTAAATGAGACTGGTTAAAATTTTGCTTTTATTTTTTCCTCTAATTTCTTTTGGAAAGAATTATGAGAAAATTTTCTATTTTCTTAAAACCCATCAATTTGATTCCAGTATCTCCTATCTTAATGAGTATTTGTTTAAAAATCCCAAAGACTCTTTTGGCTATTTATATTTAGGAAAGAGTTATCTCTTAAAAAAAGATTACGAGAAAGCAAAAGAAATCTTCCAAGAAGCAAGAAATATCTTTTCTAATTTTGACAGCCTTATCTATTATTACTACTATTCGTCTTTCAAATTGGTAGAAAAGGATAGCGGAAAGTTAAATAATCTAAAAAATAAAATAAGAAATTATTTGGATACCCTTTTATTGAGCCCCACAGAAAAAAATCTTTCTTTTGCCTATCTTTTAAGTTCCTTTTCCGATACTAACTATTTCCAAAGAATAAGTAAAATAATTATAGAAAAATATCCAGAAGGTAAAACCGGCTACGAAATCATCGGTAATATCTTTTATGATAGTTTATATCCTATTTGGTATAATGATACATTAAAAGTAGAATATCTTAAAAGATTCTTAGAAAAATTTAAGAAAAGTGAATGGCGTTTTAATGCTTATCAATTTTTATTATTTTCTTTATATAATTTAAAAGATTTTAATAACTTAATTTCTTATTGTGAAGAGATGGCAAAAGAGATGGCGAATGATGCGCGGGCATTAAATTTTGTTGCTTCCTTATATTTAAGATGTGAAACTTTATTTGATAAGGCGTTAAACTACTCTTTAAAATCATTAAAATTAATTAAAGATTTCAAGAAACCAAAAAATTTACCTATTGAACAATGGGAACTTATCTATCCAAAACTTTATCCTGACGCCTGTTTTAATATTGCCCGCTCTTATTTCTATTTAAAAGATTATAAAAAGGCAAATAATTATATTAAAAAGGCATTAAAGATAAAATTTGATTTGGATAATGATGCTACTGAAGCACCTTATTATTATTTTTCTGGATTAATAAAAGAGAAAAGAGGAAAAATAAAAGAGGCAATTATTGATTATGGTCAAGCTTTAATTTTAGGTGATGTGAATAATTTTTATTCCCAAAAGGCTGAGAGTTCTTTAAAAAGAATTCTTGGTGATACGATTAATTTAATCTCTTATTTAAGAAAGGTTTTTAAATATAAAGGTCCAATATTTACTGATATAACAAAAGAGGTTGGCTTAGAAAACGAAAGGGCAGGAAGGGTTGCTTTTGGTGATTATAATAATGATGGTTATGAAGATTTATTATTAAATGGCAGTAAATTATTTAAAAATGATAATGGCAAAAGATTTAGTGAAGTAACAAAGGAAGCAAAAATTTATGGTAATAATAACGGTGGTCTTTTTGCTGATTTAGATAATGATGGTTATTTAGATATTGTCTGTATCTCTAATGAGAAAAAAGGTGAAAAGGTATTTAAAAATAATGGCGACGGAACTTTTACTGATGTGAGTGAATTAGCAAAGATTTATGATGATTATCCAAGCGAAGGATTAGGGATTGGTGATATTAATAATGACGGGTTTTTAGATATTTATATTGCCAATTATGAAATTTGGGAAGAGCATAGATATCTGCCGGACTTTTTATATAAAAATCTTGGTGATTTTAAATTTGAAGATATTTCCGAAAAAGCTGGGATAAGAAATGTAGAGAACAAAGCAGGAAGAGGAGTAAACATTGGTGATTATAATGATGATGGTTATTTAGATATTTATGTTTCCAATTATCGACTTTGTGAGAATTTTTTATGGCATAATAACAAAGATTTGACCTTTGAAAATAAAGCACATTATTTAGGAGTTGCTGGTGAAGAGCGAGAAGGTTATTACGGACACACTATCGGTTCGGAATGGGCAGATTATGATAATGACGGTGATTTAGATTTGATAACTTGTAATCTTGCTCATCCAAGATATATCCAATTTTCCAATCGGACAATGTTATATGAAAATAAAGGAAATAGATTTGTTGATGTGAGAAAGAAAAAAGGAATAAAGTATGAGGAAACCCATTCAGACCCTGCTTTTGGTGATATTGATAATGATGGTGATTTAGATTTATATATTACTTCGGTTTATGAAAATCGTCGCTCCTTTTTATATCTAAATGATAAAGGAAAATTTAAAGATATTACATATTTGAGCGGTGTGCGGGTATTTAATGGTTGGGGCTGTGCGTTTTGTGATTATGATAATGATGGTGATTTAGATTTGGTTGTTGGTAGTGGTTCAGGAGTTAAATTTTTTAGGAACGATACGGAAAATGGTAATAATTATTTAAAAATAAAAATGATTGGAAAGAAATCTAATAAAGATGGAATTGGTGCTCGGGTAAAAATAAAGATGGATAAAAAAATTCTATTAAGAGAAGTTAATTGTGGCAAAGGAATAACCTCCCAATCCTCAATGATTTTACATTTTGGTTTAGGAAAGAAAAACAAGATAAATTTAAATTATCGTTTTCTTGGCAGTAAAGAAAAAAGTTTCAAAAATATAAAGGCAAATCAATTTTTAATAATTGAAGAAGAATAATTAAATATTGACTTTTCAAAAAATTTGACTTAATATCTTTTGAATTTAAAGGGAGGGTATTATGAAAAGGATATTAGGTTTATTTGTGTTAATTATTTTATTATTCTTTATTAATTGTGGAAGAAGAAGTTTTTTTCCTAATCAGGTAATTGCGACAATTTCGGTAGGCCGAGGTCCTCAAGGAATTGGAGTTTTACCAAATGGACAATATTTATATGTAGCAAATTTCTATGAAAATACTGTTTCAGTAATTAGAGTTTGGGATAACCAAGTAATTACAACAATTCCTGTTGGTGATGGTCC
The DNA here is from genome assembly GCA_039801725.1 of candidate division WOR-3 bacterium. NCBI lineage: Bacteria > Pseudomonadati > Caldifarciminota > Caldifarciminota bacterium. The sequence goes on from JBDRVE010000007.1 coordinate 9,775, forward strand.
GGATGGAATAGCAGTTTTACCTAACGGAGAGTATATGTATGTCACTAATCATCGTAGTGATGATGTGTATATCATCCGAACTTCTGATAATCAAGTTGTTGGTCGAATTGAAGTTGGTGATGGCCCAGAAGGGATAGTTATTTCGCCCGATGGTGAATATATTTATGTTACTAATCATCATAGCAACGATATTTCAGTGATTGAAGTGAGTTCTAATCAAGTGATAAATACAATTCCAGTAAGTAATGGTCAATTAGATTGGATAACAATTTCGCCAAACGGAAGATTTGCTTATGTTGCTGATTTTTTAAATGACTGTGTTTTTGTAGTCGATTTACAAAATAATCAGGTAACAACAACTATCCCTGTCGGTGATGGTCCACAAGGCATAACTATTTCTCCAAATGGTAATTATGTTTATGTATCTTGTGAATACGATAATAAAGTGGTGATTATTAGAACAAGTGATAATCAAGTAATTGGTAATATTCCTGTAGGAAGAGGTCCTTGCGATGCCCTTACCTTATTACCTAATGGTAGATATCTTTATGTAGCAAATGGAAACGACAATAATGTATCAGTGATAAGAACAAGTGATAATAGTATTGTTTCTATAATTCCGGTTGGTGATCATCCCATCGGCGGAATTTGTGTTCATCCTTCCGGTGATTTTGTCTATGTTTCTAATTTATGGGATAATTCAGTTTCAGTTATTGGTCGTTCCTATATTTATCCTTGGTAGTTGATAGAAAAAAATAATATTCTAATTGTTTTTTGGATAAAATATCCCAGTTAAATTGTTTTGCCCATTCTTTTCCGTTTTCTCCTAAAAATTTTCTTAGATTTTTATCTTTAATTAATTTTAACATTGCCTCACTTAATTGATTTATATTATCTTTTTCAACCAAGATACCTGTTTTGTTATTAATCACTAAGGAATTTAGAGGCTCAATATTGGATACAATTATTGGTTTGCCACAAGCCTGGACTTCACAAGCAACCATACCAAAAGACTCAAAACGAGAAGGCATACAGATAAATAAAGAACTTTCAATAACTTCTTTCTTTTTTTCGCCATAAACTGCTGGTAATAATTTAACTTTATCTTCCAAATTTAAAGAAACAATTAACTTTTCTATTCTTTTTTCATCCTTCCCTTTACCAACAATATATAAATCAGGTAAATCATTTTTTAATTCTAAAGTAAGGTTTTTATAAGCATAAATAAGGGTATCAATCCCCTTTTGTTCAATATCATATCTACCAATAAAAAGAATATAATTTTCCTCTTTAGAAACAGAATCAAAAAGGATTTGTTCGACACCATAAGGGATTAAAATAATATTTGCTTTTTTATTTATTTGATAGACTTCTTTTTTAATTACTTCTGAAACGGCAATAATATATTTAAAATTCTTAATTGCAATATGTTCAAAAATATAAGAAAATAAACCTTGGATTTTTTTGAAAAATTTTCTATTTTTTATTTCATATTTAAAAAAGATATTTTGAAAAAGACCAATAACCGGTCGCTTAGTGTATAAAAAAGCAAAAATTGGTGAATGACTAGAAAAATCTTCAATTAAGATATCATGAGGAATTTTTTTAATATAATAAGGAGCAAAAAGTGAATAAGTTAAGCGAGATAGAAAATAATTAAAGGGAAAACCGATTCTTATATATTTTATATTATCCTTTTTTTCTATTTTTTTACAATGAGGATAAGCACCAGTAATAATAGTAATAAAAATATTTTTGGGAAATCTACTATAAATTTCATAAGTTCTTATTGCCCCGCCACCACCACACCAAGGATTGCTTAAATCGTCATATATCAAATGTAAAATTTTCATTCTCTATTTTATTAAAAACTAAGGATTTTGTCAATTTTAAAATTTCTGGTAACCAAAAGGGCATCTTTTTCGTTATATATATAGAGGAGAATTATAGTATTAAAGGAGACTTATTGTGATAAAAAGAGGGTTGTTAAATTAATATTTCTTAATTTAGAAGAGAAATTTAAAAGGAGGGTTTTAGGGTAGTTAATTAAACCATTAATTAATGTCTTTTATTACTGTTTCACAGAAGAGGAAGGTATTTCTTTAATTAAAATAGGGGACTGTATAGGAGATAGTATAGTTATTTTTTTAAAGTTTCTTTGTAAAGGTCTTTCAAATCGTTAATAATCCTTTCCCAAGAGAAATTTTCTTTTACAAATCTATAACCATTTTCTCCTAATTTTTGAGCTAATTCTTCGTTTCTTAGTATTTCTAATATCTTTTCTTTTAATATTTGAGGTTCTTTTTCAGGAACCAATATTCCATTTTCATAATCTTTTACAATATCTAAAATCCCGCCAACCGCCGAAGCAATAACTGGTTTTTTATAGACCATCGCTTCTAATAGTACAACACCAAGCCCTTCTGTATCGCCTCTTTCATCAATTATTGCCGGCAAAACAAATAAATCACAATTTTTATAATAATAAGCCAATTCTCTATCACTTACAAAGCCTTTAAATTCCACATAATTAGTGAGTTCTAATTCCTTTGTTAAGTTTTCTAAATTTCTTCTTTCGCTTCCATCACCAATAATAATAAGTTTTGCTTCTATTTCTTTTAATACTTCTTTTAATGCTAAAATTAAATAATTAACTCCTTTTCTTTTGACTAACCGACCAACAAATAAGATAGTTTTCTTATCAGATTTTTTCTCTTCTTTTTCTTCTGCTTTTTCTGCCAAAACTTTTACAGCAGCACCGAAAGGAATAATCTTAATTTCCCGAACATAGTATTTTTTTATTTCATTACTTGTATAGTTAGAAATAGCCGTAATCTTATCACTTTTTTTGATAATAAATTTTATTAAACTTTTAATTAATGCTGATTTTAAAAATTTAAATTCCACGCCATAAAAACTACTTATCAATTTTGGTTTTTTGGAAGCAAAAAATTGGGAGATATAGGCAAAGAAAAAATGGGGAAGCGGCCAGTGGATATGAATGATATCGTATTTCTTTCTTCTCAATAAAATTGCTAAATTTAAAATACCAAAAAAAAGATAAAAGATTAAAAGAAATTTATAAAAGAGCCCTTTTTTTAATCTATCCGGCACATTCTCTTCGTGAGTTAATCTTTCATGTTTTTTAAAAAAATATCGGAAGCGATAAACAGGGATATTAAAAATTTGGTGATTTTTTAGACCAAGATAACTGGAAGTAAAAACTTCACAATGAATATTTTCTTCGTTTAATCTTTTTAATGTTTCGGTAAGCCAAGGAGTAATAATATCTTTTTCGTTACGAGCAAAAGCAGTAGCAATGTGAAGAATTTTCATTAATAAAATTTAAGAAAGGGAAGCAATATATTCGGCAAGTTTGCTTTTTATTCGAGCAGCCTTATTTTTATGGATAATACCTACTTTAACTGCTTTATCAATAATTGATTGTACTTTAGGAAATAATTTTAATGCTTCTTCTTTATTGGTTATTTTTTTTAGCTCTTTAATAGCATTCTTTAATCTTTCTTTTCTTGCCTTATTTCTTAAATATCTTCTCCGATTCTGTCTTATCCTTTTTAATACCGAAAGACTTCTTTTCTTCGCCATTTTTACTCCTATTATTAACATATGCCAGGGCGCGGAATCGAACCGCGGACTCCCGGATTTTCAGTCCGGAGCTCTACCTCTGAGCTACCCTGGCATATTTTTTATTATTTTAAAAAAATTTTTCTTATTGTCAACAAGAAGATTATTGATTATAATTATAATTGAAATGGAGAAAAAAGAAATCAGAATTAACAAACGTGATTTACTTTTTGTTTTACAGAAAAGATTACCGGAGATTGATTATTTTTTAGATTTGGAAAATGGCGAGATAATTCCTGTTTTTGAAATTACTAAAGAAGATTTTGAAAGATTACAAAAAAGTTTTCCTAATCGTTTTTATAAAATTAGTGCTTTTAGCGGAAAGGAGACTTTTTTTATTGTAAAAAACTTTGTTAATTTAATTAAAGATAAGAAAATAAGGGAAGAGATTATTAATAATCTTAAAGAAAAGGCAACCTATAAAAATTTTAAAGAGACGCTAAAAAAATATGATAAAGAGTGGCAGGAATGGCTATTATACGAAAGAGAAGAACTTTTAAAATATTTTAAGAAGAAGATAGAAGAAAAATTTTCCTTAAATATTCATTTTGTTTAACCTCTGGTCAGTTAACACATTTACTTATCTTTCTTGACTTTTAAGAAATTTTTATTATAATTCTAAACTATGAAAAAATCGATAATGAGAGTTGTTCTGACGATAATTTTATTAATAGGTTTTTTCTGTAAAAAAAATCAGCCACCGGAATTAATAGAAGCAAATTTCCCATCAACTGGTAAAGTAAATGTGGTAGTTGATTTTAAACTAAAAGCCAAAGATCCGGAAGGAAAGGAAATAAGTTTTAAATTGGATTTTGGAGATAATAACCAATCAGGATGGTCTCCTTATATTCTTACTGAATCGGTGTATACGGATACTCATACTTATCAAAATCCTGGTCAGTTTGACATTAATGTGAAGATAAAAGATATTGAAGGTAAAGAGACAGAATGGATAAAAATAGGTAAGATTGCTATTGCTCCTTTGGAAATAGGTGAAATTTTTTGGATTTTTACCTGTGAAAATAATGGAGAGACAGCGGCTTTTTATTCAACACCAATTATTGATGAGCAAGATAGTGTGATTTATGTGGCGTGTGAATTTGGTCATTTACATGCAATTAAGTTTAATGGCATAGAAAAATGGCATTTTTCTCTTTTGGAAGAAGAAAGGGTAGTTTCTTCACCATTAATGGACGATTATAAATATATTTATTTTGTTACTGAAGAGGGTAAATTTCTTTCTTTAACCAAGGAAGGAAATCTTCGTTGGGAAAGAGATTTATATAACAGTTTTTATGCATCGCCGGCTTTAGGAAAGTTTAATGAAATTTACTTGCAAAGTGAAGATAGTATTTTTGCTTTTAATAATACTGGTGAACTTCTTTGGACAAAAGGGGTTGCTGGTGGCAATAATTCACCAATTGTTGATGAAGAAGGTAATATCTATTTCGCAAGCGAAAAGGACAGTTCGATTTTTTCTTTTGATGCTAATGGTTGGTTAAGATTTGAATTTCGTTTTAATTCTCCAGTTGTTAATTCACCATTTTTTATTAATAGTAAAAAAATTCTTTTTGGTTTAGAAGATAATAGAATAATTTGCATTGATATTCTAGGAGAGACTTTGTGGTCAAGAAATTTAAATGAACCAATATTTTCTTCAGGTGTAGTATTAGATGATTCGGTTTTTTACTTAATTACCAAGTATGGAAGTATATTCCAAGGAGATGTTAATGGTAATTTTTTACCGATTATTTCAGTATCTTGTGATTTAACTTCTTCTTTAGTAATTTCCGAAAATAATTGTCTTTATTTTCGAGCGAGTTGGGAGGATGAAGAGTATGATACTTTATATGGCATTGACTTAAATGGTAATGTGATTTTTCGCACACCAATTCCTGGTGAAGACGAATCAGAAGATTGGGAGATTTTATCTTCACCAAAGGTTGGGCCAGATGGTACAATCTACATAAGCACAGCAAAAGGTTTATATGCAATCGTTGGCAAAGGAAAATCCAAAAATACTAGTTGGTATTCTTTTAGAAAAGATAATAGAAATACGGGAAGAAGATAATGGAGGATAAAAAATTCTTATCAGTACCGCAAATCCCTGATTTTGTAAAAATTGAACATAAAATTTTAAAATTCTGGCAAGAAAATAATTTTCTTAAACAATTAATGGAGAAAAATAAAGGTAAAAAGAAGTTTTCTTTTCTTGATGGCCCAATTACCGCTAATAATCCAATGGGCGTCCATCATGCCTGGGGAAGAACTTATAAAGATGTTATTCAAAGATATAAAGCCCAAAAAGGTTTTGACCAAAGATTTCAAAATGGATTTGATTGCCAAGGACTCTGGGTTGAGGTAGAAGTAGAAAAAGAACTTGGTTTTAAGTCAAAGAAAGATATTGAAAAATTTGGTATTGATAAATTTGTTGAAAAGTGTAAAGAAAGAGTTTTGAAATATTCTCAAATTCAAACCCAACAGTCCATTAGACTTGGTCAATGGATGGATTGGGAAAATTCCTATTATACTATGTCTGATGAAAATAATTATACTATTTGGTATTTCTTAAAAAAGTGCCATGAGCAGGGTTGGATATATAAAGGTGAGGATGTTGTGCCTTGGTGTCCAAGATGTGGCACAGCAATTTCTCAACACGAAATTGTTACTGAAGGGTATAAAGAATTGGTACATCCTGGTGTTTATTTACAATTTCCTGTTAAAGGAAAGGAAAAACATTATCTTTTAGTCTGGACAACAACACCTTGGACATTAACTGCTAATGTTGCTTGTGCGGTTCATCCGGAACTTATATATGTTTTGATAAAACATAATAATAAATTTTATTATCTTTTAAAAGACCGGTTAAATGTAATTGAAGGCGAATACGAAATTATAAAAGAAATTTTTGGTAAGGAGATGTTAAATTGGGAATATGAAGGTCCATTAAGTTTCTTACCGGTTCAACAAGAAGTGAAACATATTGTGATTCCTTGGGAAGGAGTGAGTGCAGAAGAGGGAACGGGAATTGTCCATATTGCTCCTGGTTGTGGTCATGAAGATTTTATTTTAGGAAAAGAATTTTCTTTAAAGATTATTTGTCCGATAGATGAAGAAGGGGTTTTTTTAGACAATTATGATATTTTATCTAAGAAAAATATTAAAGAAAGTGAAGAGATTATTTTTGAGTTGTTAAAAAAAGAAGATAAGTTATATAAAATTGAAAAATATACCCATCGGTATCCAGTTTGTTGGCGTTGTGGTGTAGAATTGGTTTTTCGTCTTGTTCCAGAATGGTATATCTCAATGAAGGAATTAAGATATAAAATAATGGAAGTGGCTAAACAAGTCCAATGGATACCTTCTTTTGGTTTAGATAGAGAATTAGATTGGTTAAGAAATATGGAAGATTGGCTGATTTCTAAAAAAAGATATTGGGGTTTGGCTTTACCTATCTATGAGTGCGAATGTGGTTATTTTGATGTAATCGGTGGAAAAGAGGAACTTAAAGAAAGAGCAGTAGAAGGCTATGAAAAATTTGAAGGCCATTCTCCCCATCGTCCTTGGATTGATTATGTAAAAATTAAATGTGAAAAATGTGGAAACAAGGTCAGTCGTATTCCGGATGTCGGTAATCCTTGGTTAGATGCTGGAATAGTTCCTTTTTCTACTTTACATTATTTAAAAGATAAGGAGTATTGGAAAGAGTGGTATCCTTTTGATTTTGCAGTTGAATGTTTTCCTGGTCAATTTCGCAATTGGTTTTATGCCATTTTAGCAATGGCAACAGTTTTAGAAAATTCTCCTCCGGTAAAAACAATATTCGGTTATGCTTTGGTGAAAGATGAAAAAGGGGAAGATATGCACAAGAGCAAAGGAAATGTTATTTGGTTTGATGAAGCGGCGGAAAAAATGGGAGCCGATATAATGCGTTGGATTTTTGTTTCCCATAATCCTTTTGAAAATTTACTTTTCGGATATAAATTGGGTGACGAAACAAAAAGAAAATTGTTGACTCTTTGGAATTGTTATTCCTTTTTTGTTACCTACGCCCGAATAGATAATTTTGATCCTAAGAAAAAAGAATGTCAGATCAATCTAATAGATATCAAAAATCTTTTAGATAGATGGTTGCTTTCTATTACTAATAATCTTATTAGGAATGTTGATGCTGCATATAATAACTATGAGTTTAATAAAGTTCCTAAATTGATTGAAAAATATATCGATGATCTTTCTAATTGGTACATTCGCCGTTCTCGAAGAAGGTTTTGGAAATCCCAATTGGATTATGATAAATGGTCGGCTTATAATACTTTGTATTATGCTCTAGGAGTGTTAATTAAATTAATTGCACCAATAATGCCATTTTTGAGTGAGGAGATTTATCAGAATTTAGTTGTAAATGTTGATGAACGGGCTCCTAAAAGTATTCATCTTAATGACTTTCCTGAAGTTATAGAAGATTTGATTGATAAAGAGTTAGAGGAAAAGATGGATCTTTGTCGAAAATTAGTTTTTTTAGGGAGAGCTGCTCGCGAAAAAGCAAAAATAAAAATTCGCCAACCTTTAAAAAAGATAGTATTTTTGAAAGTTCCTGATAAAGAAAAATTAAATGATTTAGTTTCTTTGATAATTGACGAGTTGAATGTCAAAGAAATAATTTTTGATGAAGAAAAATATGAAGAAGAGAATTTCGTAAAAGTTGAAGAAGATAATCTGGTAGCTTTTTTAGATATTAGTTTAGATGAAGAACTTTTAGAGGAAGGATTTTTAAGGGAATTTATTCATCGTATTCAAATTTTAAGAAAAGAAGCTGGTTTCGATATTACTGATAGAGTTATTTTGGGGTACCAAACAGATGAAAAAATCGATAAAGTTATTAAGAAAAATGAAGAACATATTAAAAATGAAATTTTAGCAGAAGAGATTAAAAACAGTGTTTTAGCGGCGAAAGATATTGAAAAGAAAATAAAAGTCAATAATTACGAAATTTTGGTGAGTTTAAAAAGGAAAATCTATGGATAGGAAAAAAATAAAAAAACTTCAGGAATTATTAATAAAAGAAAAAGAAAAATTGCTAAGAGGAAAAACTCACATTGAAGAGATTCTTAAAAAGAGTCCCAAAGAAGCGACGGGTGAGCTTTCTACTTATCGTACCCATATTGCTGACTTAGGAAGTGATACTTATCAAAAAGAAATTGCTGCCTATTTGACAACCCAAGAAACGCAGATATTGATGAAAATTGATAAAGCTTTAAGAAAAATAGAGGAAGGAATTTATGGTAAATGTGAAAAATGCAATAAAGAAATTGATGAAGGAAGACTGGAGGCAATACCTTACGCAGAACTTTGTATTGATTGTCAACGAGAATTAGAAAAACGTCAAAAAAAATAATTCTTAATGAAAAATTTTTTATTAACTATTGAATTCGACGGTCACGATTTTTTTGGATGGCAGGAACAGAAAAACAAAAGAACAGTAGCGGGAGAGATTAAAAAAGTCCTAAAAGAAATTTTGAGAAAAGAGATTAAATTATCCGGTATGGGAAGAACTGATCGGGGAGTTTCAGCCTTGAAATATTTTTGTAATTTTAGAGTTTCGAGTGACTCCGAGATAAATTTGGAAAATTTGAGAAAAAGAATAAATTTTTTATTGCCTTCTGAAATTTATGTAAAAGAAATAAAAGAAGTTCCTTTGGATTTTAATGCTCGTTACGCAGTTAAAAGAAAGATCTACTGTTATTTTGTTACGACAGAGATTTCACCAGTGAAGAGATATTATTTTTGGGAAGTTCCCAAAGAGATAGATTTAAAAAAGATGGAGGAAGCTAGTAAACTTTTTATTGGGGAAAAAGATTTTAGTAAATTTTGTTATTATTCTGGAAAAGGAATTTGTCGAATTGAAGAAATTAAAATAATAAAGAAAAACAAAGAAATAATTTTTAAAATTATTGGTAATCGTTTTTTATATAAAATGGTAAGAAGAATAGTGGGTGCTTTGATAGATGTGGGTATTAATAAAAGAAGGATAGAAGATGTTGAAAATGCTCTTTTGGGGAAAAAACATTTACCTCTTGCTACTGCTCCGGCTAAAGGATTAATTCTATGGGATTGTGAAATTGATCCAAAAGAAACAGAAAAAAATTTTTGACAATTGAAAAAAATTTTGTTATATTATATATAATATAACAAAAGCCGGCATAGCTCAGTGGTAGAGCAGGGGTTTTGTAAACCTCAGGTCGGGGGTTCGAATCCCTCTGTCGGCTTAGAAGTGGGCAGGTACCCAAGTGGCCAAAGGGGGCAGACTGTAAATCTGCTGGCGTGATGCCTTCGGAGGTTCGAATCCTTCCCTGCCCACATTGCGGGTGTAGCGCAACGGTAGCGCAACGGCCTTCCAAGCCGTTGGTTGCGGGTTCGAATCCCGTCACCCGCTTGGATAATTAAATATATTGACTTTTGAAAAAAATAATATATAATTTATTTTCTTTTGCCCATGTAGCTCAGGCGGAAGAGCACACCCTTGGTAAGGGTGTGGTCGCCGGTTCGAGTCCGGCCATGGGCTTGAAAAATTTAAAAATTTAATTAAAATTAATTAATAATAATAAAGTGGAGGAAAGAATATGGCAAAACAGAAATTTGAGAGGAAAAAACCGCATGTAAATATTGGTACAATTGGTCATGTAGATCATGGAAAGACCACATTAACTTCAGCAATAACTTTAGTTTTAGAAAAAAAGGGATTAGCAAAATATACTCCTTATGATCAAATTGATAAAGCTCCTGAAGAAAAGGCTAGAGGATTAACAATTCAATTGGCTCATATTGAATACGAAAGTGAAAAGAGACACTACGCGCATATTGATTGTCCAGGTCATGCTGATTATATTAAAAATATGATTACCGGCGCAGCCCAAATGGATGGAGCTATATTAGTTGTCTCTGCTCCGGATGGACCCCAACCACAAACACGAGAACATGTTTTATTAGCTCGTCAAGTAAACGTGCCGGCTATGGTGGTATTTTTAAATAAAATTGATATGATGAGTGATCCAGAACTGATTGAACTTGTTGAGTTAGAAGTTAGAGAAATTCTTTCTAAATATGAGTATCCAGGAGATAAAATACCTTTTGTAAAAGGAAGTGCTCTAAAGATTTTGGAATGTGGCTGTGGAAAAGAAGATTGTCAATGGTGTGGAGCAATATGGCAATTAATTAAAGCTGTTGATGATTATATTCCTGAACCGGTAAGAGAACTGGATAAGCCCTTTTTAATGCCGGTAGAAGATGTATTTTCAATTACTGGCCGGGGTACAGTGGTCACAGGAAAAGTAGAAAGAGGAAAAATAAAACCTGGTGATGAAGTTGAACTTATTGGTTTTGGTACTCATATTAAAACAGTAGCGGTGAGTATTGAAATGTTTAGAAAAGTATTAGATGAAGGTGTAGCGGGAGATAATATTGGGATTCTTTTAAGAGGAGTGGAAAAAGATCAAGCGATGCGAGGAATGGTGGTAGCGGCTCCAGGTTCTATTAAACCTCATAAAAAATTTCAAGCACAGGTATATGTATTAAAGAAGGAAGAGGGAGGAAGACATACACCATTTTTTAGTGGCTACCGACCTCAATTTTATATCCGAACGACCGATGTGACTGGAACGGTAAAATTGCCTGAAGGTGTAGAAATGGTGATGCCTGGCGATAATGTGAATTTGGAAGTAGAATTAATTAGTGAGGTAGCTTTGGAAGAAGGCTCTCGTTTCGCAATTCGGGAGGGTGGTAAGACCGTAGGCGCAGGTGTGGTAACAAAAATTTTAGAATAAAATGCGAATTTTTGTTCATTTAGCTTGTAGTGAATGTAAAAGAAAAAATTATCATACAACTAAGAATAAGAATAAACAAGAAAAATTGGAATTAAGAAAATATTGTAAATTTTGTAAGAAACATACGATACATAAAGAAACTAAATAGGCCAGTAGCTCGAACGGTAGAGCACCGGACTCCAAATCCGGGGGATGGGGGTTCAAATCCCTCCTGGCCTGCTATTGTCTTTTAAATGAAAAAGTTGATTTTAAAAGTAAAAAATTTTATAATGGATGTAAAAAATGAATTAAAAAAAGTTTCCTGGTCTTCTCGTCGGGAACTTTTTCAAACTACTTTGTTGGTGATTGTGCTTTCTTTTCTTTTATCTTTATTTATCGGTTTTTGGGATTTTGTATTTTCACGGGTTTTACGATTGATTATAAAATAACGATAGATAATTATGAAAAAGTTTTATATTGTTCGCACTTATACTGGCAGAGAGAAAAAGGCAAAAGAATTGTTAGAAAAATTGATTGTTGAAGAAAATAAACAAGATTTATTCGGAAGAATTATTGTGCCGATGAAAAAAACCGCCCGATGGTATAAGAAAAAAACTAAGAAAGCAGGCAAAGAGGAAAATGAATATCAAATGATTGAAGAAGAAAGAAAGCTTTATCCGGGATATATTGTAGTCGAAATGGAAGAAGATAATGAAGAAGCTATTAAATTGGTAACTTCAGTGCCAGGTGTTGCTCATTTTTTGGGAACAAAAAACAAACCTACTCCTCTTTCGGAAGAAGAGGTTAAAATGATTGAAGAAATTGAGAAAGAAAAAGATGCTGCTGTTCCTGAGATTCCCTTTTCTCCAGGAGATCATGTGCGAGTAGTTAAGGGCCCTTTTGCAGGTTTTAGCGGCACAGTAGAAGAGGTATATCCGGATCGAAGAAGGGTTAGAATGACTGTCACAATTTTTGGTCGAATGACTCCTATTGAAATTGATTTTTTTGAAGTTGAGAAAATTTGAATATAAATAAGGAGGTAAATAATGGCAAAGAAAGAAATTGCTAAAGTAAAATTACAGATTCCTGCAGGTCAAGCTACTCCTGCACCGCCAGTGGGTCCGGCGTTGGGACAGCATGGTGTAAACATTATGGAATTTTGTAAACAATTTAATGCTCGGACTAAGAATGAACCGCCCGGAATAATTATTCCGGTAGTAGTTACGATTTATTCTGATAGAAGTTTTACTTTTATCACTAAAAGTCCGCCGGCTTCTGTTCTTTTGAAACAAGCAGCAGGATTAGCAAAAGGGTCAAGTGCTCCTAATCAGATAAAAGTGGGGAAGATTACTAAAAAACAATTACGAGAAATTGCTGAGAAAAAATTAAAAGATCTAAATACTAATGATATTGAGGCAGCTATGCGGATTATTGAGGGCACTGCAAGACAGATGGGCATTACCATTGTGGAGGAGTAAAAGATGAAAAGGAGTAAAAGATATCAATTAATAAGTTTAAAAGTAAATAAAGCTAAAACTTATTCTTTAGATGAAGCAATAGATTTGCTAAAAGAAACCTCTAATGCGAAATTTGTTGAGGCAGTAGATATTGCTGTAAAATTAGGTATCGATCCCAAGAGAACGGATCAGATGGTCAAGGGAAGTGTAAATCTTCCTTATGGTACCGGCAAAGAAATTAAAGTATTAGTATTAACTAGAGGTGAAAAAGAAAAGGAAGCAAAGGAAGCCCAAGCAGATTATGTTGGATTAGAAGAATATGTAGAAAAAATAAAACAAGGTTGGACAGATTTTGATGCTGTTGTAGCTACTCCTGATGTGATGCCAGAGGTAGGAAAGTTAGGGAAAATTTTGGGACCAAAAGGGTTAATGCCCTCTCCTAAAACTGGGACAGTTACTTTTGACGTGGCAACTGCTGTTAAAAGTTTAAAAGCTGGGAAAATTCAGTATAAGACTGATAAAACAGGAAATATTCATGCTCGAATTGGAAGAGTGGATTTTGAAAAAGAAAAATTGAAAAAAAACATTATTGCTTTTATAAGTGAACTATTGAAAGAAAAACCGGCTGGAGTAAAAGGACAGTATTTAAAATCGGTTACCATTTCTTCCACAATGGGACCAGGTATAAAATTAGATGTTAAAGAACTACAAGAATTGGCTAGAAAGGAACTATAATTATGGTGGTAAAAGAAGAAAAAATAAATAAAGTAAAAAATTTAAAAGAAATTTTAAAAAATGCTAAAGGAGTATATTTTGTTGATTTTACAAATATCCCTGCTAACGAACTTGCTAAAATTAGAATGCGCTTTCGGGAAGAAAAAATTAAAATGATGGTGGTTAAAAATAACTTATGCGAAATTGCTCTAAGAGAATTGAATTTTCCTAAAGAAACCGAGAATTTTCTTGTGGGTCCTACTGCTTTAGTGATTTCTGACGAGGACCCCACTAAACCTGCCAGATTGATTAAAGAATTGAAATTTCTGAAATTTAAAGGTTGCTTTGTGGAAGAGAAGATTTTTTATGATAAAGATTTTGGATTCTTGGCAAACATTCCGAATAAAGAAGAACTCCGTTCACAAATCGTGAGTTATATTTTATCACCAATTTTTGAATTTGTTTTTGTCTTAGAAAGTAAATTAAGAGAATTAATAATTATTTTAGAAAATTTAAAAAATAAACAAACTTAAGGAGGTTAATATGGCATCAAAAATTGACGAATTAATTAATGCCATTGAAAGTTTAACAGTAATGGAATTAGCGGAGTTAGTTCAAAAATTAAAAGATAAATTTGGAATTACTCAGACTGCTTTCGTAGGACCAGTAACCGGAACAGCTCCCTCTGCTACCCCAACAGAAACCAAGGAAGAAAAAACTGAATTTACAGTGACTTTAGTTTCGGTAGGTGATAAAAAAATTCAGGTTCTTAAAGAGTTGCGTGCTTTAACTAATTTAGGACTTAAAGAGGCAAAGGACTTAATTGATAATGTACCTAGTGTAATAAAAGAAAAGGTTTCGAAAGAAGAAGCTGAAAAAATTAAAGCTAAATTAGAAGAAGTAGGAGCTAAAGTGGAAATAAAATGAATAAAAAAAATTTTACCAAATTTAATCATTCGTTAGAAATTCCTCCTCTTCTTTCTATTCAGTTAGAGTCTTATCGTCAATTTTTTCAATTTGATAAATTGCCGGAAAAAAGGGAGGATATTGGTTTACAAAAAGTCTTCAAAGAACTTTTTCCCATTGTTGATACTCATCATAAACGTTTTATATTAGATTTTGTAAAATATGAAATAAAAGAGCCAAGATATTCGCCAGAAGAAGCTCTCCAAAAAGGATTGAGCTACGATGCTCCTTTTTATGTAACTTTTCGTTTTGTTAGGGGTGAATCTGTTAAAGGAAAAGAGGAATTTAAAATCAAAGATGTTATTGAACAAGATATATACTTATTTAATTTACCTTTAATGACAAACGAAGGTACTTTTATTGTAAACGGTAACGAACGAGTAGTTGTAAATCAATTACATCGGGCACCTGGAGTTTATTTAATTAGAGAAAAAGGAGAACATTCCTTGTTATTGGTGCCTCTCAGAGGCGCTTGGTTTGAGATGATAATTTCTCGGGATAATGATTTTTCAGTGTTACTAGATCGAAAAAAAAGACTCCCTCTGTTTCTTTTTCTTCAAGCATTAGGATATTCTCCCGAAGAGGTTTTAGAGAGGATTTATCCTGATAGGATAATGGAAAAAGAAATTGAGATTGGTGATATGATTGCTGAAAAAACTGAGTTTGAAGCAGTTCCATTGGGAGAAATTGTGACCGAAGGTATTTTAGAATTTCTTCAAAAACAAGGGAAAACAAGATTAAAATGTGTAAAAAGAGGTGCTCCTGGAATAAAAATAATTCATAATATTTTAAAAGCTCACTCTTTTGTCGACGAAAAAGAAGCCCTCGAAAAAATTTTTAGAAAACTGCGAGGAACAGAACCTCAACAAATTCAGGTGGCAAAAAGTCTTATCGAAGGTAGTCTATTTGATGTTGCTCGATTTGATTTAGGAAAATGTGGTCGTTTCCGTTTAAATCAGACTTTCAATGAAAACATTCCCTTGGAAAAAACCAATTTTGAAAAAGAGGAGCTTTTTAAATTAATTCGGCGTCTTTTAGAATTTTATGAACGCGAAATTCCTCCTGATGACATTGATCATTTAGCAGCACGAAGAGTTCGGTCGGTAGGAGAACTTATTGAACCGTATTTTCGTAATGCTCTTTTTAATCTTGCCAGTCAAGTAAAAGAAAAAATTTTACAAATAGGAGTTAACAAAATAAATTCTTTACGAGAAATAATTCAGGGAAAGCCTGTTGAAGGTCAAATACTAAAATTTTTTACTCAACATCCTTTATGTCAATATATGGAACAAGTGAATCCGTTGTCTTCTTTAATTCATAAAAGGCGTGTGTCTGCTTTGGGACCGGGTGGTTTAACTAAGGAAACAGCCGGTTTTGAAGTTCGTGATGTACATTATTCTCATTATGGAAGAATTTGTCCTATAGAAACTCCCGAAGGTGCTAACATTGGTTTAATCAATACAATTGCAACTTATACAAAAATTAATGAATTCGGTTTTCTTACTACTCCCTATTGGCGGGTTAAAAATGGAATAGTCACAAAAGAGATTGTTTATTTAGCACCTTATGAAGAAGAAAATTATAAAATTGCTCAATTTACTACTCCTTTAAATGAGGAAAGGCAAATTATAAATAAAGAAGTAGTAGTAAGATACCGGGGAGATATAATTACTGTGCCTCGTGAAGAAGTTGATTTTATGGACGTCTCACCTAAACAGCTTTTTTCTCCTTCTACTGTAATGATTCCTTTTTTAGAACATAACGATGCTGATCGGGCTTTAATGGGTGCTAATATGCAACGTCAAGCAGTTCCTCTATTAAAGCCTGAAAAACCTTTGGTAGCTACTGGCGTAGAGGAGCAGTGGGCAAGAGAATCGGGAGCGGTGATAATTGCTGAGGAAGATGGAGAGGTTATAAAGGTGGATTCTGAAAGAATATTAATAAAAACAGCAAAAGGTCTTAAAGAATATCGATTAAAAAAATTCAAAAAGACAAATCAATATACTTGTTATAATCAAATTCCCAAAGTAAAAAAAGGTATGAAAGTAAAGAAGGGCGATTTGTTAGCTGATGGCCCTTGCACTGATGAAGGTCAATTAGCGCTGGGGAAAAATATTCTAGTGGCATTTTTGCCTTGGCGAGGATACAACTACGAAGATGCGATTGTTATTTCGGAAAATCTTTTGAAAGAAGATACTTTTACTTCGATTCAAATTTTGGAATTTGATATTCAAGCAAGAGAAACAAAATTGGGACCAGAAGAAATTACCAGAGATATTCCTGGTGCTACCGAAGAAGATTTGGCTCATTTAGATAAGTTTGGAATAGTAAGAATAGGTACGGAAGTTGCTCCGGGAGATATTTTGGTGGGGAGAATTACTCCGCGGGGAGAAACAGAATTTATGCCTGAAGAAAAATTGCTCAGAGCAATTTTTGGAGAAAAAGCAGCAAACGTCCGTGATACCTCTTTGCGAGTAGAACCAGGAGTTTATGGAACTGTTATCGATGTCCAAATTTTTACTCGAAGAACAGATGATCCCTTGGCCAAAGAAGTATTTAAAAGAAGAGAAGAGGAGTTAGAAAAAAGGTTTAACGAGAAGAGAGAATTTATTGTTCAAGAAAGAAATGAAAAATTGAAGAGTATTCTTCTAAATGTTGTTGTTACTAAAAATATTAAAGATAAAAAAAGTAAAAAAATAATTTTAAAAGAAGGCGAAAAAATAACCGAGGAATTTTTTATTTCCAATAAAATTGATAAAATCCGATTAGAAGATTTAATTGATGTGGTAAAAAGTGAAGAAAAGCGAGAAGAGATAAAAAAAATTTTTGAAGAATTTGAAAAAGCGATCGAGGTAATCGAGGATGAAAAAGAAAAAGAGTATAATAAATTAAAAGTAGGTGACGAACTCCCTAGCGGTGTTTTAAAATGGATAAGGGTTTATATTGCTCAAAAGCGAAAAATTAGTGTTGGAGATAAATTGGCAGGAAGACATGGAAATAAAGGAGTGATCGCAAAAATTTTGCCGGTAGAAGATATGCCTTATTTACCTGATGGTACACCAGTAGATATGGTTTTAAATCCCTTGGGTGTTCCTTCTCGAATGAACATTGGTCAAATTTTAGAAACAGCTCTAGGTTGGGCGATGAAAGCGTCAGGTTGTCAAGCAATTACTCCGATTTTTGAGGGAGCTACAATCAAAGAAATTAAAGAAGAATTAAAAAAAGCCGGTTTACCAGAGGATGGAAAGATTACTCTTTATGATGGAAGGACGGGATTGCCTTTCAAGGAAAAAGCAGTAGTGGGTTATATCTACATGATGAAATTAATCCACATGGTAGATGATAAAATTCATGCTCGTTCTGTTGGCCGATATTCTTTAATTACTCAGCAGCCTTTGGGAGGAAAAGCTCAATTTGGTGGCCAAAGATTTGGAGAAATGGAGGTTTGGGCTTTAGAAGCATATGGAGCGGCTTATACTCTTCAAGAAATGCTCACCATTAAGTCGGATGACGTGGAGGGTAGAATAGAACTTTTTGAGTCTTTAATTAAAGGAACGAATCCTCCTACACCTAAAATTCCAGCTTCTTTTTCTGTTTTGGTAAAAGAATTAAGAGGTCTATGTTTAGATTTAGTACCAATAAATTTTGAAAAGGAGAAAAGATGAGTGAAGAATTTATTTTAGCAGATTTTGAAGGATTAAAAATTACTTTGGCTTCACCCGAAACTATTAGGAGTTGGTCTTACGGAGAAGTAACAAAACCAGAGACAATTAATTATCGAACTCAAAAACCGGAAAGAGACGGTTTGTTTTGCGAAAGAATTTTTGGACCGGTAAGAGATTATGAATGTAACTGTGGAAAATATAAAAAAATAAGATTTAAAGGTACAATTTGCGACAGATGTGGTGTAGAGGTTACAACCTCTTTAGTTAGGAGAGAAAGAATGGGACATATTGAATTAGCGACTCCAGTGGCTCATTTTCTCTTCTATCAAGTACCTCCTTCGAAAATGGGCTTGCTATTGGATTATACAATTAATGAGATTCAGAGTATCTTAAATTATGAAGTGTATGTAGTCATTGAGCCAGGCGATTCTCCTTATCAAATGAGAGATTTAATTGAAGAAAAAGAATATTTAGAAAGTAAGAAAAAGTACGATGGACTGGTGGCGGCAACTGGCGCGGAGGCACTAGAGGAACTACTTAAAAGAATTGATTTAGATAGATTAGCTGCTGAATTAAAAGCAAGAATTCCTCATGAACAAACAAGACGTTTTCAACTTTTAAGAAGATTGCAAATAGTGGAAGCATTTAAAAATTCGGGGATAAGACCAGAATGGATGATTCTTCATGTAATACCTGTTATTCCTCCTGATTTGCGTCCCTTAGTGACCTTGGAAGGCGGAAGATTCGCTAGCGCTGACTTAAATGATTTATATAAAAGAGTAATTATCCGAAATAATCGATTAAAACTTCTTTTAAGTACTAAAACACCTGATGTTATTTTAAAATATGAAAAAAGATTGCTGCAGGAGGCAGTAAATGCTTTATTTAGTAATGAGAGTATATCTAGGCCAATAATGGGAAAACAAAATCGTCCATTGAAATCTCTTTGCGAATCTCTTCGTGGAAAACAAGGAAGATTCCGAAGAAATCTTTTGGGAAAAAGAGTGGATTATTCTGGTCGTTCAGTTATTGTTGTAGATCCTACTTTAAAGCTTCATCAATGTGCTTTGCCAAAAGAAATGGCTTACGAATTGTTTAAACCAATGGTAATGAGAAAATTAGAGGAAATGAAAGTGGCCGATAGTCAAAAAAGTGCTAAAGCATTGTACAAAAGGGCTTCGCCAGAGGTTTGGGAAGCATTAGTGGAAGTAACAAAAAACCATCCGGTGCTCTTGAACCGTGCTCCTACCCTTCATCGAGTTTCTATTCAAGCCTTCTATCCTGTTTTGGTTGAACATCGGGCTATTGGAATTCATCCGTTGGTCTGTCCGCCTTTTAATGCTGATTTTGATGGCGATACTATGTCATGTCACGTACCGTTGACACCCGAGGCTATTTTGGAAGCGGCAACTCTTTTGCTTTCCTGTAATAATATTCTTTCGCCTGCTCATGGAAAACCTTTAATGACCCCTACCCAAGATATCGTCGCTGGAATTTATTTTATTACTAAAGAACATCCTAAAGCACCAAAAATTGAACGGGTCTATGATGATTTTGCTGAAATTATAAGCGGTTATGAATTGGGAGAATTTACTGTTCATACCAAAATAAAATTCCGGTATAATGGAATTACCTATAATACTACTGTTGGTCGGGTGATATTAAACGAAATATTGCCTGAAGAACTTCGTTTTGTAAATGAAGTATTAAATAAAGACAAATTAAATGAATTGGTTGATAAATGTTATCGCAAATTAGGAAGTAAAAGAACAGCCCAACTTCTTGATGATTTAAAAGATTTAGGATTTGAAATGGCTACCCGGGCAGGAATTTCTTTGGGTATTGACGATATTATTGTGCCTAAAGAGAAAGAAAGGATTATTAAAGAAGCAGAAGCAGAAGTTAAAGAAGTGTTAGAAAGACACCGAAGGGGTTATATTTCCGATTCAGAACGATACAACATGGTAGTAACAATTTGGAATAATGCTACTCAAGAAATTGAAAATAAATTAATGGAAGAATTAGAAAAATCTCAAGATGGATTTAATCCGCTTTTTTTACTTATTGATTCCGGTGCCCGAGGTTCTAAAGCCCAAGCTGTTCAAATAGGCGGGATGAGAGGTTTAATGGCGAAACCACAAAGAGGTGGAGAGGGCGAAGAGGTAATCGAGACTCCTATAAAAAGTTCTTTCCAAGAAGGTTTATCTGTTTGGGAGTATTTTATTTCTACCCGTGGAGGTCGTAAAGGTTTAACAGATACTGCTTTAAAAACTGCTGAAGCTGGGTATCTTACTCGAAGATTGGTTGATGTAGCCCAAGAGGTAGTAATCACAATGGAGGATTGTGGAACAATTTTAAAACAAGAAGTTACTGCCTTAAAAGAAGGGGGAGATGTTATTGAACCTTTATCTGAAAGGATTATTGGAAGGATCGCAGCAGAAGATATTATAAATCCAATCACCAAAGAGATAATTGTAAAAGAAGGTGAAGAAATAGACGAAGAAAAAGCCAAAGAGATTGAGGATAGTGGGATTGAAAAAGTTGCTGTCCGTTCGGTTTTGACTTGCCAAGCTCCTAATGGTTTATGTGCGAAATGTTATGGAAGAAATTTAGCAACAGGGAAATTGGTTGATGTGGGTGAAGCAGTTGGGATAATCGCTGCGCAATCTATTGGCGAACCAGGAACTCAATTGACATTAAGGACCTTCCATGTTGGTGGTATGGCTACTCATATGGTGGAACAGAATAAAGCAACTGCCCGATTTGCTGGAAAAATAATTTATCAAGACTTAAAGACTTCTATCAGAAGCGATGGACAAAGGGTAGCTTTAAGTCCTGGAAAGATTGAACTTTCGGAAAATGGTAGAAAAATTACCTACGATGTACCAAAAGGTGCGGTTATTAAAGTAGCCGATAAAGATTTAGTAAAAGAAGGTCAAGAATTGTTTGAATGGGAGCCTTACTCTATTTTAATCATTGCTGAATATGAGGGAGAAGTAAGATACAAAGATATTGAATTAGGAAGAACATTGCAAGAAGACATTGATGAGCGTGTTGGAAGAAAAGAAAAGAGGATAACCGAAGATCGGGAAAAGGAATTGCATCCTCGTTTAGAAATTGTCGCCAATAATGAAGTAGTGAAAGTGTACGAATTACCTAATGACGCTTATTTAGTAGTTGAAGATAAACAGAAAGTTAAACCTGGAGATATTCTAGCCCGGTTAGTGAGGGAGGTAATAAGGGCGAAAGATATCACTGGTGGATTACCTAAGGTTGCTGAATTATTTGAAGCAAAAAGAGTTAAAGATCCGGCGATAATAAGTGAAATTGATGGACGAGTGGAGGTATATCCACCTCAGATGGGAATGAGGATCGTAAAAGTGATAAGTGAAGACGGTAAAACAGAAAGAAGTTATAAAATTCCTTATGGTAAATATCTTTTGGTTAAAACCGGAGACGTGGTAAAAGCTGGAGATAAATTATGTGAAGGTGAAGTGGATCCACACGATGTATTAAAAGTAAAGGGTTGGATGGCAGTACAAGAGTTTTTAACCAATCGTATTCAAGAGGTTTATCGATTACAAAATGTTAAAATTAATGATAAACATATTTCGATAATTGTGCGTCAAATGTTAAAGAAGGTAAAAATTGAAGATGCTGGAGATAGTAGTTTTATGGAAGGACAAATTGTAGATGCTCAAAAAGTAGATATGGAGAATCAACGATTGGTTGGTGAGCATAAGAGGCCTGCTAAGTATACTAGAATTATTTTGGGGATTACTCGAGCCGCTTTATTAACCGATAGTTGGCTTTCGGCTGCTTCTTTTCAGGAAACTACTCGAGTAATTTCTGAAGCAGCAATTGAAGGAAGGGTTGATTATCTGCGGGGATTAAAAGAGAACGTAATTGTGGGTAGGTTAATTCCAGCGGGCACAGGATTTCGAGAATTTAAAAAAATTAAAGCAATTACCAAAATTGAAGAAATTAAGGAGGTGGGGTAAATGCCAACAATTAATCAATTAGTTAGAAAAGGGAGAAAAAAGGTAAAGAAGAAAAGTAAATCCCCGGCTTTGATGGGTTGTCCGCAAAAGAGAGGAGTTTGTATCAGGGTTTATACTACTACTCCTAAGAAGCCTAATTCGGCATTAAGAAAAGTTTGTAAAGTTCGATTGAGTAATGGTCATGAGGTAATTGCTTATATTCCCGGCGAGGGTCATAATTTACAAGAACATTCCATAGTGTTAATTCGTGGTGGAAGAGTGAAAGATCTGCCGGGAGTGAAATATCACGTAATAAGAGGAGTTTATGACTGCGCGGGAGTGGAGGGACGACGGCAAAGTCGTTCTCTCTATGGTGTTAAAAAACCAAAAGAAAGCAAAAAGTGAGGTGAAAAATGGCGCGAAGAAAAAGAGCAGAAGTGAGAGAAATTCCTCCCGATCCAGTATATAATTCGG
The DNA here is from genome assembly GCA_039801725.1 of candidate division WOR-3 bacterium. NCBI lineage: Bacteria > Pseudomonadati > Caldifarciminota > Caldifarciminota bacterium. Next base: position 32,478 of record JBDRVE010000007.1, read on the forward strand.
TTCTTGTCCAGAAGTTTATCAATAATTTAATGTGGGACGGTAAAAAAACGATTGCTCAGAAAATTTTTTACGGTGCATTAGATCTTATCAGGAAAAAAACCGGAGAAGATGGTTACACTGTTTTCTTAAAAGCAATTAATAATGTCAAACCCGTCTTGGAAGTGAGACCGAGAAGAGTAGGAGGTGCTACTTATCAAATTCCAGTAGAAGTTTCGCCACGAAGAAGAGAATCCTTAGCAATTAAGTGGATTATTCGTGCTGCTCGGGAAAGAAGTGAATATCGAATGGTCGAAAGATTGGCAAACGAGTTAATCGATGCTTCTAAAGGTACCGGTCAAGCAATTAAGACCAAAGAAACGACACACAAAATGGCTGAAGCTAACCGAGCTTTTGCTCATTTTCGCTGGTAATTATTGCTAAAACCTTACTCTTAAACTTTTATCTCGACCATCAAAAAGAGAAGATAATCCCTTATATTGATTTAATAAAAGATTTTAGCGACTACCAAGTTCTTGGTGAGAAAGAGTTAAGTTTAAAGAATATAAAAAATTTTGATGCTATTATTCTTTCTGGTTCTCCTAAAATGATTTCGCAAAATGAGTTTAATCAAAGCATTTTAGAAATATTGAGAGAAATAGAAATTCCTATTTTGGGAATTTGTTACGGTCATCAACTTTTGGCAAAAGCCTTTGGTGGCGAAATTGGAAAATATTTAGAATTCATTGAAAGAAATGAAGAAATATTTCTTTTGAATAAAGAGGATATATTTTATAATTTGGAAGATAAAATTGTTGCTAAAAAGTCGCATCAAGAGTATGTAATAAAATCTTCTTTAACAAAAACAGAATTAGAAATCACCGCTTTTTCTAAGAACTGTGAAGTTGAAGCAATAAGACACAGAAAAAGAAAAATCTTCGGGGTCCAATTTCATATTGAACGTTCAGGAGAAGTGGGCTATAGAATAATCAAAAATTTCTATGAAAAGATAGTTAAATATTGACAATTTATAAAAATTTTGTTATAATTTATTATGAAAAGAATAATTTTAACTCTAATTTGTTTTTTTGTTATTAGTTGTTTACTATTTAATTTCCAAAATTATCAAAAATTAAATTTTTATAATAAAAAATTTTTAGAGGATAATAGCAATTTCAATAAAGAAATTTTTTTATTGAAGGAAATTGCTATTAATTTAGAAAAATTTCGCCTTTTTTTTGAACCAATTTATTTGGAAGAAATAAAAAGATTAGTAAAGGAAAGTGAAATTCTAAAAAAGGATAACAGTATAATTGACTCATTTATTAATCACTTAGCCTATTTAACTACTTCCTCCAGAAAAAATGATCTTACCGTATTTACTAATTTTCGACAATGGTTAAAAGAGAAAGAAAAAATCTTGAAAGAGGAACTAACCAGGTTGATAATCCAGTTTCAAAATTTTCAAAATAAAAAAATTAGGGAAAGTTATTTTGTTAATATAATAACAATTATCGGATTGGGTTTGTTAGTAGTTTTGGCAAATTTCTTTTTGCCTTCGAAAAGGAAAAATGTCGTTTCTAACAATTATCTTTCGCTACTGGAGATTTTAAAACTCGTTAAAGAAAAAACTGATCAATATTTAGAAAAAATAAATAATTGGGAAAATCGAATAAAAGAATTTCAAAAACCTTTAATCGATACAAAAAATAATGAAGAGGCTTTATCTAATTATAAAAAAATTTTTACTTATTATCTCCTCAATCTTCAATTAGGATTGTTAAGTAACGATCCTTTTTTAGTAAACAAATATTTCACCAATTTTAAAGAAACCGGTGAAAAAATTGCTCAACTGCTTTCACCAAATGATAGAGAAAAATTAATTAATTTTCTGAAAGCAAGCGAAGAGGAATTTAGTCTTTTTAGAGAAGAATTGCTCAATTTAAAAAAAATAATCGGTGAAATTAAAAATTACGAAATAAAAAAATAATGATTGGAAAGAGTGCTTATTTAATTTGTGAACTGGGAAAAGAAAAAATTGCTTTACCAATTTGGGGTATAAAAGAAATATTATGGGATATAAAGGTTTATCCTTTGCCGGAAGTTTCCGCGTATATCGTTGGTATTCTTGCTGAAGAAAAAAAATTAGCGGTAGTAATAGATTTAGCGAAATTCTTTAATATTAAAGAAGAAAATAGAGGTGTTTTTTTAAAATTTAAAATGGACGATAAGTTGGTGTTTATTGCCGTTAAGGATGTTGAAGAAATTTTAGAGGTAAAAGAAGAGGAAATTTATCCTTGTCCTCCTTTGTTTTCTTCAACTGTTCCTAATTATTATATTACTGGTTTAATAAAAAAAGAAGAAATTTTTATCCCCATTATTGAATTGACAAAAATTTTTGAACATCAGGAAATAAAACCCTTTATTTCTATTGGTAAGTAATGTAATTAAGCAGAACTACTTCTAGTAAAAATTCAACAATCTGTTAGTTTATAAATAATTTTAGAAAATTAATCACTTTATTATTCTCTTAAAGATAAAATATTTCTTTTAGGACTCTATGAGTGGTTTATTGAAAATGTGTAAAAAATAGTTAATTAAAATTAAACAATTTGTTGAAAGGGTATCAATTTTGTTCCTTTACTTTTGAATTAATTTAGCCTATAACTATTAATGATTTTAAAAATATAATATAATAACGATAAAAAATACCTTCCATTTTTTAATTAAATGCCAATAAATTAATTTAAGCACCGAAGCAGAAAAAACAGGGTAGGAGAATGCTATAGGGTAGGCTTCCAAAAGTTAGAAGCAACGATGTCAAAAGGACTGAAAAAAACAAACCTTTAAAGGAGACAAAAGGTTAATTCTGCAAAGAAGGCGATTAATAACTTTGAAAAAATTTTTATTAATAAGTTTTTAACGAAAAGCACAAACAATTTCTTTGCTGTTAGGTAGTTTTTTGGAAGAGTATGAATAAATAAAAAGACTTTCAAAATTAAATCTTAGGATATTTTTTTCATTTTAGATTTTTTTAATTGTTTTTTCTGGACTGGTTAAAAAATTTTTGATAATTTTTATTTTCTACTTCCATCATTTTTAATTCTTTTTATTAGTCTCCTTATTATATTGGTAACCAGATGTTAATACATTTACTCTATTCGCTTGACTTTTAAAAAGATTTTATTATAATTTATAAAATTATGAAAACAACAATTATTACTGATAAGGAAAAAGTAGAAAGGAAATGGTGGTTAGTAGATGCTAAAGGAAAGATTTTAGGCAGACTAGCATCAAAAATTGCTTTTCTTTTGATGGGAAAACATAAACCTTATTATACTCCCCATATTGATTGTGGCGATTTTGTAATTGTAATTAATGCCTCTCAAATTAAAGTTACTGGCAAAAAAGAAAAGAAAAAGGTATATTATTGGCATACCGGTTATCCCGGAGGTTTAAAATCAATGACTTTTGAAGAGATGATGAAAAAAAATCCTAAGAAGGTGATAGAATTAGCAGTAAAAAGAATGTTGCCTAAGAATCGTCTAAGAAAATATCGTTTAAAAAGGTTAAAGATTTATTTAGATGATAAGCATCTTCACCAAGCACAGAAGAATTTAATAGTGGAGGCAAAAATATGAACGAATTTTATTTCGCTTGTGGAAGTAGAAAAGAGGGTGTTGCAAAAGTTTGGCTTTATCCAAAAGCAAATAATGAAAACTGGAAATTCGTTGTGAATAATCAACCGGCGGAGAAATATTTTGGTCGTTTTGATTTGGTACTTTTGGCTCAACAACCGTTAAAAGTTACGAATCTTTTGGGACAATTCGATGTGAAGTGTGAAGTGAAAGGAGGAGGTAAATCCGCTCAAGCAGGTGCTATTTCCTTAGGGATTGCTCGTGCTTTAGTAAACTATCAACCCGAATTAAGAAAATTACTTTCTGACGCAGGATTGCTAAAAAGAGACCCCCGAGAAAAAGAGAGATGTAAGTATGGATTAGCTAAAAGGAGAAAAAGTTTCCAATGGACCAAACGTTAACTGTTAAAGACTTATTAGAAGCAGGAATCCATTTTGGTCATTTGTCTAAGAGATGGAATCCAAAAATGGCTCCTTTTATCTACGGAAAGAAAAATGGAGTTTATATTATCGATGTTGAGAAGACTTTAGAACGATTGAAAATTGCTTACGAGGCGGTACGTCGGACTGCAGAAAAAGGAGACGATGTATTATTTGTTGGTCGAAAACAACAAGCAAAGCCAATTATTGAAGAAGAAGCTAATCGCTGTAAGGCCCTTTATGTAACAGAAAGATGGGTTGGTGGTCTTTTGACCAATTTTTCGGTTGTGAGTTCGCGAATTGCACGATATTTGGAATTAGAAAGGAAGTTTCAAGAAAAAGATTTTAAAAATTTAGGAAACAAAGAAATAAGAAAATTAGAAAGAGAGTTTGTTAAATTAGAAAAAATCTATAAAGGATTGAGAGAAATGGAAAGATTGCCAGGAATTATTTATGTGGTAGATGTGAGAATGGAAAAGACGCCGATTTTAGAAGCAAAAAGAGTAGGAATTCCAGTTGTTGCTTTGGTGGATACTGATGGAGATCCAACTTTGGTAGATTATCCAATACCCGGAAATGATGATGCGATGCGTTCTATAAAATTGATTACTTCTAAAATTGCTGATGCCGTAATTGAGGGAAGAAAAATTTTTGAACAAGATTTAAAGGAGGAGATATGAAAGATATCCCGATTGAAAAAATTAAAGAGTTACGACAAAGGACAGGTTCTGGAATTTTAGATTGTAAACAGGCTTTAATTGAAGCAGAAGGTGATATTGAAAAGGCGATCGAAATTTTAAGAAAAAAAGGAATTGCCAAAGCAGAAAAAAAGATGGAAAGACCTACTGCCGAAGGGGTTGTGGAGGCTTATATTCATCCTGGCGAAAGATTGGGAGTGTTGGTAGAAGTAAATTGTGAAACCGATTTCGTTGCTCGTAATCCGGAGTTCCGGAGATTTGTAAGAGATATTGCTATGCAGATCGCTGCTACTGACCCTTTAGCGATAAGTCCGGAGGATTTGCCGCCCCAGATTGTCGAACGCGAGAGAAAAATTTATGAAGAACAATTAAAAGATAGTGGCAAACCCAAGGAGGTAATTGAAAAAATAATTCAAGGAAAATTACAAAAATTTTATGAAGAAGTTTGTCTTTTAAATCAATCTTTTATAAAAAATCCAGAAAAGACCGTTGAAGTGTATTTAAAAGAACAAATTGCTAAATTTGGTGAAAATATAAAAATAAGAAGGTTTGCCCGATTTAAAATTGGTGAGTAAATCCTCTCCCTATAAGCGTGTACTTCTTAAATTAACTGGTGAAATTTGGGAGAACGAACAGATTTTAAAGGCTATAAGTGAAGAAATTATTGAAGTAGTTGAAAAATTGTTAATAAATATAGCGATTGTAACCGGCGGCGGAAATTTTGTGCGGGGAGCGATAAATGATATGGGAAATCGACTATTAGCCGATCGAATAGGGATGTTAGGAACAATAATCAATGCTTTAATAATTGAAAACTATTTAAAAGAAAAATGGCCTTGCGTTATTTTTTCTTCTTTTCCTTGTATGCCGATTGTTGACTATTATAGTGTAGAAAAAGCCAACGAAGCAATGGAGAAAGGCAGAATTGTGATTTTAGCCGGTGGCACTGGGAATCCTTATTTTTCTACTGATACCGCTTGTGTTTTACGAGGACGAGAGTTAAAAGTAGATGTGATTTTGAAAGGAACAAAAGTTGAAGGCGTCTATTCCGAGGATCCTTTAAAAAATAAAAATGCTAAGTTTTATAAAAAACTTACTTATGAAGAAGCAATCAAAAAAGAGTTAAAAATAATGGACAAAACGGCTTTTTTTCTTCTTAGAGAAGCAAAAATTCCTTTAGTCGTTTACAATGGAATGAAAAAAGGTAACTTAAAAAAAATTTTATTAGGAGAAAAAATTGGGAGCGTAATATGTTAGAGGAAATATACAAAACAACTAAAAACAAAATGCAAAAAACCTATGAATTATTGGGACAAGAACTAGCCCGAATCAGAACCGGACGGGCCAATCCAGCAATTTTGGATGGAATTAAAGTTGAATATTATGGAAATCCAACCCCTTTAAAACAATTAGCAAATATTTATGCTCCTGAACCAAGAATGTTAGTTATTCAAGTATGGGATAAAAATGTCGTCAATGAGGTAGAAAAAGCAATCTATAAGGCAGAGTTAGGATTGACCCCAAAGATTGAAGGTTCTTTAATAAAAATTCCTATTCCTCCCTTAACAGAAGAAAGAAGAAAAGAACTAATTAAATTATGTGCTAAGTTAACCGAAGATGCCAAGGTGGCAATCAGAAATATTAGAAGAGATGCTAACGATGAGATAAAAAAATTAGAAAAAGAGAAAAAAATTTCCGAAGACGATAGTAAAATAGGAATAAAGAAAATTCAAGAAATTACCGACGAGTTTACCGAAAAAATAGAAGAACTTTTTAAGAAAAAAGAAAAGGAAATCTTAGAAGAATAAGTGTCCGAAAATATTCCCCAGCACATTGCAATTATTATGGATGGCAACGGTCGTTGGGCAAAGGAACGTAATTTGCCCCGTTATTTTGGCCATCGTGCTGGAGTAGAATCAGTAAGGGAGATTGTTCGAAGTTGCGCTAAATTAGGAATTAAATATTTAACTCTCTATGTTTTTTCCACGGAAAATTGGGAAAGGCCGGAAAAAGAGGTCAACGCTTTGATGAATTTGTTAAAAAAATTATTAAAAAGTGAAGCCAAAGAATTAAATAAAAATAATGTTCGTGTAAAAGCTATTGGCCAGATAGAAAGATTACCAAAAGAAGTAAGAAAAAATTTAGACGAGTTAATTGCCTTGACAAAAAATAATACTGGTTTAACGTTGGTACTTTCGTTAAGTTATGGTGGTCGTCAAGAAATTATAGAAGCGGTGAAAAAAATTTTAACAAAGAAAGTTGAGCCTGAAAGTTTAGACGAAAAAAAATTTAGAGAATTTCTTTATGATCCAGAAATTCCTGATCCCGATTTACTTATCCGAACCGGTGGAGAATACCGGATATCAAATTTTTTACTTTTTCAATCAGCTTATACCGAATTTTATTTTACCAAAACTCTTTGGCCCGATTTTCGAGAAAAGGATTTGTTATTGGCAATTGAAGATTATAAAAAAAGAAAAAGGAAATTCGGTCGAGTTTTAGAATTTGAGTGAACTATTAAAAAGAATAACTATTGCTTTAATTTTTGGTGGTTCTTTAATTTTTTGTTCTTTTAATAATTTCTTACTTTTTCTTTATTTACAATTTTTTCTATTCATTGCCGGTTTAGAACTTATTAGAATATACCGATTACGACTTTTTAATTTTAGTTGGATTTATTATCTTTACCCTTTTTTAAATATTTTGTTATTAACATTTTTTTATTTTTCTCAAAAACTTGATTTATTATTATTCCTTTTTCTAATTATTCTTACCATTATTACTTTGTTAAGAAGACCACTCACAATAGATAATCTCGTTTTTGGTATTTTTTATTTTGTATATTTAGGCATTTTGCCATCCCACCTATTTTTGTTAAAACGTTTGGTCAGCCAAAAACAGTTTTCTCATTGGATTTTTTTATTTCCTTTATTTTTTACCTGGTTTAATGATACGGTTGCTTACTTTTCAGGTAGTATATTAGGAAGGCATAAAATTGCCAAAGATATAAGTCCTAACAAGAGTGTAGAAGGGCTAATTTTTAGTATAATCTTTTCTTTACCCTTTACTCTTATATATTTGAAAAAATTGGCTAGTCCATTAAACTTAATTATTTTAAGTGTTTCGTTAAGTTTTTTAGCTTTTTTGGGTGATCTTTTAGAATCCTTAATGAAAAGAGAAGTAAAAATTAAAGATAGTTCGAATCTATTACTAGCCCATGGCGGTTTTTTGGATAGAATTGATAGTTTACTTTTTACTATTCCCGGATTTTATTATTTTTTAATTAACCAATGAGATGAAAAAGAAGATTGGTTTTCGGGTTTCGAGACATCAAATAGTAAAATCCTTGTCGCGACAAAGAAAAATTATTAAACCTACTAAAATTTTTGAAAGTAAAAAGTTATATAAAAGAAACAAACAAAAAGAAGAATTGAAAAAGATGATAAAAGAAGAAAATATTGAAGATAATTAATAATTTTAGTAAAATAACAGAATATGACAAGAGGAGAAGCCTTAAAATTAGTAGATAATTTTATTAAAAATGAAAATCTAAAAAAACATTTGTTAGCAGTGGAAGCCTGTATGCGGAAATTGGCTAAATATTTTAACGAAGACGAAGAAAAATGGGGTCTATGCGGTTTATTACATGATTTGGATTATGAAGAGACTAACAAAACCCCCGAAACTCACGGTAGTCGGACAGTTGAAATTTTAAAAGAAAGAAATTTTTACGATAAAGAAATTTTCAATGGAATTCTTGCTCATTGTGAAAAAAAAGTTCCGGAAAATAAATTAGAAAAAACAATATATGCAGTTGATCCTTTAACGGGTTTAATAGTAGCAGCTTGTTTGATGCATCCGACAAAAAAATTAAAAAATGTAGATGTGAATTTTGTCTTACGTCGTTTTAAAGAAAAAAAATTTGCGGCAGGCGCAAATCGGGAACAGATAAAAAAATGTGAAGAAATCGGATTGGATTTAGAAAAATTTATTGAAATTTGCCTATCGGCGATGCAAGAGATATCTGAAGCACTTGGCTTATGAAGAAAAAGAAATTTCAAGATATTGTACTAACTTTAAAAAATTTTTGGAAAAAAGAAGGTTGTTTAATTTATTCTCCCTATAATTCCGAAGTTGGGGCAGGTACTTTTAATCCGGCAACTTTTTTCCGTGTGCTGGATGACAAACCTTGGAGGGTGTGTTATATTGAACCTTCTAAAAGACCGCGTGATGGAAGATACGGTAAAAATCCTTTAAGAGTCCAACAATATTGGCAATTACAAGTCATTTTAAAACCTTTCCCTAAAAATATTCAAGAGATTTATTTAAAAAGTTTAGAAGCGATTGGTATTGATTTAAAAAATAATGATATTAAATTTATTGAAGATGATTGGGAATCACCTACTTTGGGCGCTTGGGGTATTGGATGGCAAGTTGAACTCAATGGAATTGAAATAACCCAATTTACCTATTTTCAACAGATGGGCGGATTGGATTTAAAGATAATCCCAGTAGAAATCACCTATGGTTTAGAAAGAATTGCAATGTTTTTACAAAAGGTTTTTTCTATTTTCCAAATTGAATGGAATGAAAACCATACTTGGGGAGATATCTACCTTCAAAATGAAAAGGAGTTTTCTTTTTTTAATTTTGAAGAGGTTATTCCTCAAGAATACTTAAAATTGTTTAATTTTTACGAAAAAGAAGCAAAAAGATTATTGGAAAAAGGCTTAGTTTATCCTGGATATGATTACGTAATTAAATGTTCTCATATCTTTAATCTTTTAGAGGCTCGAGGGGCAATTAGTGTTTCCGAAAGAATAACCTATATTAAACGGATAAGAGATTTAGCCCGACTGGCAGCAACAAAATACTTACAAAAGATTACCCCCTAATATCTTCTAATCCTATTCTTTAAGTAAGTTTTTAAATATCAAAAAGTTAGCTTCTCTTTTAATTATTGACATAATTTAAATTAAAAATAAAATAATATATTCAATAATTTTTGAGGACTGGGCTATGGAAATAGATTTAATAAAAACTGGTATTGAGGAAATTGATAATCTTTGGGGTGGATTTCAACCAGGTTACGGATATTTTTTAATTAGTGAGAAAGAAGAGATCAATAATGAAATTCTTTTAAAATATGTGAATAAAGTTTTAATCTCTCAGGAACAAGTATTATATTTTACTTCCTTAAACTTAGAAGATTTTTTAAGACAGGCAAAAAAGATTATGCCTGATGTGGATGAGTGGGTGAGAAAAAGTTTACTTTTTATTCATTTTGTTAATCCTGATTTTTTAAAAATTAAAGAGGATAAAAAAACGATTTTTGCCTTAACTTCTTTGAAAAAGATTTTGATTAAAGAAAAAGCACGGCAAATTGTTATAAGTAATTTTGGTTATTTTCTTAATTTTGAAAATTTAGAAAAATTTTATAAAGAAATTTTTGAATTCTTTATGTTGTTAAGAGAATACTGTTGTGTTGGTTTTTTTTCTTTAACGAAAGAATTTGTTGAAGAAAATAAAGAAATTTTTTGTTTTTTAAGAGAAATTGCCGCCGGAATAATTTTTTATGAGGAAGAGAAATATAATTTATTTTCCCGTTTCTCCCATCAAATAAAAATTTCGAAAAAAGAAGATTTTTTTATTCCCGAATATCCGCAAGAATCATCTGAACAGGATAGTTATACGGGACTATATAATTATCAAGGATTTAAAAAAATTTTGGTTAAACTAATTGAAAAAAATTTTTTCTTTTCACTTTTTGGTTATCGAATTTTGACAGATTTAGATGATCACTTAAAGAGGATTTTTCTTTATCGGCTAACGAAGATTTTGAAAGAAAAAGGAATTAGGGTTCCGGCAATGCGTTACCAAGATAAGGTTTATTTGCTATTTTTGAATAATAAAAAAGAATTAGAGGAGTGTAAAAAAATTATCAACGAAGAAGAGGCGACCGGAGGGATAAAGATTGCTAATTTTATTTATCATTATCCAGAAGATTTTCAAAATATTGAAGAATTGAATAAAATCTTATGAAGATTCTTTTAATTGTTTCAATTCTTTTTTCCCACTGGGAATTAGAAAAGGCAAAAGAGTTGTATGAAAAGGGAATATATTTAGAAGCAGTTTATTATTTGAATAAGTATTTAGAAAAAAAACCTAAAGACAAAAAAGCAAGAGAGTTAAAAAGAAAAATTCTCTTCGAATTAAATTTGTCTGATTCAACGGAAAGGATTAAGGGTCTTTATAATTTTTCTAAAACACAAAAATCACAAAAAGAGATTAAAAAAGGGGAAATCCAATATTCCGAAATATTACAAAAAGCCCGAAGTGCAAAGGAAAGGGGAGATTATTTTAAAAGTTTGGCTTTTTACGAAGATTTTCTAAAAAAAGATACAAGTGATAAAAGAATTTTTTATGAAATTGCTCAGGTGAGTAGTTGGTTAGGATTTTTTAACAAAGCAATTTTTTATTACGAAAGATATTTAAATTATTTTCCTAAGGATAAAAGAGCTCGTTATGAATTAGCCTTAGTGCACAGTTGGAATGGTAATTATGAAAAAGCATTAGAGATTTTAAAAAATTTAGAAAAAGAAACAACCGATATCAAAATAGATTTGGCTAAAGCAAGAATTTATAAATGGCAAAACGATTATTCGAATTCTTATCGGATTTATCAGCAATTAAAAAATTTGTATCCGGAAAATGAAGATATTTTAAAAGAGTATGAAGAAGTAAAAAGCAAAATGGAAGAAAAGGAAAAAAGGGAAGAAAAATCTGAAATTTTATATTCCTTTTTACCAATCTTTTCTTATCAACAAACAACGGAAGAATGGCAGAGGATTTTATTGGGCTCATATTTTCAATTTAATTGGAATAAATTATCCTCTACTATTCTTTATGAATGGCAACAATGTCAAGAAGACGATAGTTTGCGAATAATAAATAAAATTGGTTTAAAAAACAAAATCAATTTTTTAGAAAATCTCTATCTTAATTTTAATGTTTATTATTTAGCAATAAAAAGAAGTGAAGATTTAATTCTTTATGGTATTGGGGTCAATTATCAAAATCCGAAGTTGCTATTAAATTTAGAATATAATAAAAAACCGGTTTGGGAAGAAGTTTATAAAATAAATACTTGTTATCGTTTATTAACAGCCGATGCTCTTTGGGGAGGGATATATTATCAGCCTTTCAAATTTTTGGGCTTTGAAGGAAATTATCAGTATGGTCTTTATAGTGATAAAAATGAATTGAATAATTTAAATCTTAAACTAATTTTTTTACCTTTTAATAATTTAAAATTTGGTTATCACTATTATTTTTTAAGTTATCTTATAGAAAAAGAGGAATATTGGTCACCAAGATTTTACGAAGTTCATTCAGCGTTTTTAAATATTTGGGTAGAAAATTTTGAAATATTTTTTAAATTGGGGAAACCGATTGATTTTTCCTTCTTAGAGAAAGATTTCTCAATCGCTTTTAGAATAAAATTAGTTAAAAATTTCTTTTTATTACTGAATGGCAAATACGGCGAAACTTACTATTACAAAATTGGTGAAGGAACTATTGGTTTTGAATATTTATGGTAAAATGAGAGAGAAAAAGTTTTTTATTACTTTAATTTTACTGATAGTTATCACAATTGGTTGTATTTATCTTTTATCCTTTATTAAAGAAAAAATTAATTTAAGTTATGCCCATATTTTTATGCTTAGTCTAACAGTGCTTTTGCTTTCCTTTTTTATCTTATTACTTTTCCGTTATTTAATAATCCTTATTCTCTCTCTTCTTGCCCATTTTCGCTATAAAAATGAATTACTTAAAGAAGAAGACTTAAAAACAGTCTCTATTATTATGCCTGTTTATAATGAAGAAAAGATCTTGGCAACGGTAATTAATTCTTTATTAAATTTAAATTATCCTAAAGAGAAGTACGAAGTGATTATTGTTGATGATGGTTCAAAAGATAATTCTTATTCAATCGCTTATCAATTTTTAAAAAATGAGAAAGGGATAAAACTAAAATTGTTAAGGCAGGAAAATCAAGGAAAGGCTAAGGCATTGAATCGGGGTATTTGGGAAAGTAATGGTGAGATTATCGTTTGTATTGATTCCGATTGTGTGATAACTAAGAATTCTTTGATTTACGGAGTAAGACATTTCCAAGATGAAAAGGTGGGAGCGGTTGCCGGTAATGTGAAAATTTGGAATCAGGATAAATTATTTGTAAAATTACAGGCATTAGAATATATGGAAGGTTTAAATTTCACTCGGCAGGCATTAGGTTTTTTGAACAAAGTTAATATTGTGCCCGGGGCAATTGGTTTTTTCCGTAGAGAAGTTTTAGAGAAAGTTGGTTTATACAATGGGAATATTTATGCTGAAGATTGTGATTTAACTTTGAGAATATTAAAAGCCGGTTATAAAGTTGTTTATGAACCAAAAGCAGTTGTTTACACCGAGGCTCCGGAAAGTATTAACTGTCTCTTTAAACAGAGATATCGTTGGACAAGAGGTATTTTACAAGCAGTAAGAAAAAATAATCATCTTCTTTATCATTCTAAGGCTTCTTTTTCATTAATTTTAAGTTATTTATTATTGATTTACGAAGCCTTTTTCTGGCCAGCAATGAATCTAATTGCTCATCTATTTTTCGCCCTTTTAGCACTTCTTTATGGATTTATTCCTTTTCTTTTTATCTGGTGGTTTTCCTTAACCCTTCTTGATTTTAGTTCCGCTTGTTATGCTTATGTTAGTGATAAGAAAAGCGAAAATAATGCTTACAATAACAAAAAGATTATCTTTTCCCATTTACCTTTTTTGGTTTTAATCTATCGTCTTTTTTATCTTTTATTGATTGATACTATTAAGGTTTTTGCTTTTTTAGAAGAGGTTTTAAACTTAGAAATGGGCTGGCAAAGAATAAAAATTACTGGTAAACTTAATGGATATATAGTAAGAGAAAAGGTATGAGAGAAGTAATTACTGTTCTTTCAGCAATTGTTTTGGGAATTACTCTCATTACTCTGATTTTTTCATTAGTGATTTATGTTTTATTTCGTTTAAAGATAAATAGAAAAGAGAATTTAAATAACCAAAGAGTAAAACAAGAAAAAGAAATAGAGGAAGAAATATTCATCCGTTATCAGCCGAAAGAGGATGAAAAAAATTAATCTCTGGTTTCTTATTTTAATCTTTTTTATTTTTCTCTTATTTTTAATTACCGCCCTTGGGCTTACCCAATTAGTAATAAAAAAACCAGAGTTTTATCCAATAGTTAAAGAAGAAAAAGATACTTTATTAACTTATGATACTTTAAAATTATCTTTCTTTAAAGAAGAATATCTGCCTTTAAAAGGTTATGTGCTTATTAATAAAAATTTTATTTTTGATAATGAGATAAAGGTTTTAGAAGAGATATTAAAAGATTTTTCGGAATTTGATTATCAAATAATTGATGAAAAGATTTTTGAGAGATTGCCAGAAGAAAAAGGGGTTATTATTTTATTAGAAAAAACTAAATATGATCCAAAGATAAGTGAGAAAATTAAAGAAAAAGTTTATTCCGGTTGGGGAATTTTAATAATAAAAAATCCGCAGACGAAAGAAAATGTTTCTTTATTAAGTCATATTAGTGGTGTTATCCCGATAGAAAATAACAAAATAGAATACCAAGAAATACTTCTCAAAGGAGAAACACCATTAACCTTTAATATGAAGGTTGGAGATTTTTTAGGGATTGTTGGCGAAAAAAGTTATTATTTAAAGCCAGTGGAAAAGAGGGTAAATGTTTGTGGTTATTATAAATTTGGTAAAGAGGCAATTGTTTATGGTTTTTATAATAAGGGAAGATATGTTGCTTTAGGCTTTTCTTTAAATAGTTTAACAGGTGATTCTTTTACCCAAAAGAATATTAAAATTTTATTTAGAAATATAATAAATTGGTTAACCAAAAGACCGATAGTCCAAATTGGCTATTGGCCTGATAATAAAGAATATGCTTTTATTTTTACGTGCGATGTAGAACATCAAGGTGAAAATTGGCATAAGATTAAAGAAATAGTAAATGAGGGTACTTTCTTTTTTTTATCATCAGAGTTTAAAAGTTTTGATAAGAAAGATATAGAAAATATTGAAGTTGCTCTTCACGGACAAGAACACGAACCACTAAAAGGTAAAGATTATAAAAAGCAAGAAAGAATTATTTTGGAAGGGAAAAATTACTTAGAAAAGAAATTGAAAGAAAAGATTTTTGGTTTCCATCCACCCCTTTTGATGTATGATAGTTTAACTTTGGAGATTCTCAAAAAATCTGGTTTTCTCTATTTTCTTACTGAATACCAATTGGGAGTTCCTTTCCTTCCCTATTTATCTTCATTAATTTCCATTCCCCAGACAATTCCTGATGATTATGATTTGATGATAAGAAACGGGATAAAAAATCCTGATACATTACTTAATTACTTCCTAAAATATATTGAAGAACTAAAAAGAATAAATGGGTTAATTGTTTTTAGTATCCATACCCATTTATTGGGCAATAGCGATTATCAGCCAGTAATAAAACAAATTATTGACTTGATAGAAAATGATAAAAATTGTTATTTTACCAAGGCAAAAGATATTGCCCAATGGTGGCAAAAAAGGTCAAAGATAGAAATGGATTTTAAAGAGAATAAAATAGATGAGATAATTATAGCAAACTTTACTCCAGAAGATATTGAAGGGATTGTTATAAAGTATTATCCTTCAACTAATGAAATATCAGAGAGAGAGATTACAATTGATATTAAAAAATTGGCTAAAAGAGAAAAAAGAAAAATATATATTATTTACCAAGATCATTAATAAAAAGATTTAAAATTTAGATAGGAAATTGAATAGATAACTATAATATATCCTATACAGCCCCTATCTAAATGAGTATAAAATATTAATTATAATATCTAATAATAAAAAATCAATATTTAAAACTTCTTTTAAATTTTTATTAGTCGGGCGATATTTTTTTGACTTTTTCTTTGATGCCCAAAATTTTTTGGATAGGAAGATAAGATTTTCTTACAAACCAAGGGAATTCTTTATGTTTTTCGTACCATTTTTTTAACCATTCTCTTGTTTCGCTGTCGCCCAAATTTCCGCTGCCGATTGTTAAGTTCTCAATTTGGTATTCCGGATTACTTTTAAGTTGAAAAAGGAATTTCTCTTTAAAGAATTTGGCAATAAGAGAGGCGGTTTTCACTTCTAAATATTTTTCATCAGCATTTTTCTTAATTATCACTTGTGTTCCTTTTTTGGCTAAATCAGTTAAAAAATTCTTTAAATTTTTACCTACTCCGTAGTCGTCAATTGTAATCCTTAAATTCTTTAAATCTTTCTCTTTAATTAATTTCTTTAATATCGTTAAATAACCGAGATCCATTAGATAATTGATTTTATATTTATCAATCAATTGGGGAGAGATTTTTTTACCAACGAAGGTTAAGCCAGCCTCTTTATAAAATAAAATCTTTTTATAAATTTCTTGCCAATACGAAAAAGGATGCTCTTTTTTGGTATCAACAGTTGAAATAATTTCTTCTAAAAAGGGAAAAAGATTTTTGGGAATAAAGACACTAATAAGAATTAAAGGTCCAAATATTTCTCCCTTGTTTGTTTCATCCAAACCAATGGCAAAATCTTTGTTTAAGGGAACAAAGAGAGAGCCAGCAATTTTATTTATCTCCTCCCAAGCATTAATAACTTCTGGCGATTCAACCTTTGTTGGTGTTGAGTATAAAGTTTTTGTGGAATAATAAGTAAAAACTGCATCTTCTAATCTTATCCGCCAAATTTCATAAGGACTATTTACTTTTTCCTGTTTTCCGCCTTTCTCTAATAAAAGGGATTTTATTTTTTCTGCCTTATTTTTATTAACCCTCCATTTTCTACCGGTTAAAATCTCTTTCGCCATTAATAATCATAAATTCTCTTTTCGCCTTCAATTTTTTTAATTTCGGTAATATCCTGCGTAACTTCAATACATCCTAAATAATCACCTTCTTTATTACGGACAGCAAAATAACGAATATGAACTAATCTTCCTTTATGGGAAATCCAAAATTCAGCAACATCTCTTTTCTTATTTTTAAAATCGCTTAAAATTCTTTCAACAATATGGATACTTTTTTGGGGATGGCATTGTTGAACTTTTCTACCCAAAACTGCTTTGGTACGTAAAAATATTCTTTCTTTTGACTGGTTGAAGTATCTAACAATATCGTTTTTATCAACAAAAGTAATATCAAAAGGCAGAGTGTTTAAAAGATTTTCTAATTCTTCCAAAGAAAAGGCACCAGTTTCAAAATTGATTGGTAAGGTTTCTGAAATTTTTTTAGTTGTCTCTTTTATTTCTTCTCTTTTGGTGCTCTCGTCGGGTGTAAAACAGCAATAACCGATTTCATTAAATTCTTTCTTTATCTCCTGCCATTCTTCTTGGGTTATTACATTTAAAGAGGTAGGGAAAAGGATTTTATTTTCCTTATAAAAATGGGAATTTAACATTTCAAAAAGTTCTTGTGCCTTTTCTTTTAAAAGATTTAAATTTTCTTTCTTTTCCCATAATTGATAAATCTCTTTTTTTATGCTGCGGATTTTATCATGTTCCATCCACATTATTGCTGGTGGCTGGGTAATTCCGTGTTTCTCTAAATAAGGAAAAAGGACATTCTCTTCTCTTAAATAATGGGATTCGGAGTCTTTAAAATGATGAATAATATGTTCTAATTTTTCATCTAATTTATTTTCTAAAAGAATTTGATAAAACTCTCGACTATTCTCTAAAAGAATTTTATGCTCAGTCATTAAAATATAAATCGGGTGTCCGGGTTCAGTTAAAATCTCTTCTTTTGCTAACTCCTCTTCCATAAGTGCCAAATGAAGAGAACAAAATTTCTGGATTTCTTCTTTACTCATTCCTTCCCTAATCAATTCCTCTTCAATTTCCGCAACTATCTTCGGTGTTAAACCTTTTAAAGAATCTTTAAATTCCTCTTTCAATTTTTTAACATCTTCACCTTGATGGATTCTTTTTATTATTTCCTTTATTATTTCTTTTTTATTTTTGCCAAAAAGTTCACTCACTTTTCCTCCCTTTTGTTCAATTCTTTACATAATTTATCAATTTTACTTTTTAATAAATCTCTTATTTTACGATAAAAATTTAAAACTTCTTCTTCACTACCCTTTGCTAATTTAGGATTAGGAATTGGCCAAGATAATCTTTCTTTTACTTTTCCGATAAAATAGGGACAACTTTCTTTGGCATCTTCACCGCAAAGGGTGATTACATAATCAAATTCTTTGTTGAAAAACTGATTTACCAATTTACTTTTTTGTTGAGAGATATCAATATTAATCTCTTTCATTATCAAAATTGCCTTTGGATCAATTTCGGTTAATCTGCTACCAGCACTTTTTGCTTCGCAACAATAGGAATAAAAATTATTAACAATCGCTTCTGCCATTTGGCTACGGCAGGAGTTTTCTTCGCAAAGAAAAAGAATTTTAATTTTTTCCATTTCAATAATTTTATTTGATTTTTATAAAAATGTCAATTATAATTTAAACCTATGAAAAAAAATTTCATTGTCGCCATTGATGGTTATGCCGGTTCAGGAAAAAGTACGATTGCCAAAGAGGTTGCCAAAAGATTAAATTTTTTTTATTTAGATACGGGCGCAATGTATCGGGCAATAACTTATAAAATTATCAAAGAAAAGATTGATTATAAAAACGAACAGAAGTTAGCAAAGGTGCTAAAAAATATAAAAATTGATTTCAGAAATGAGAATAATAAAATAAAAATTTATCTAAATAATGAAGATGTAACGGATAAGATAAGAGAGCCAAAAGTAGAAAGATTAGTTTCGCCGGTCTCAGCAATCAAAATTGTTCGAGAAAAAATGGTAAAATTACAAAGAAAAATAGCCCATCAGAAAAATATAATTGCTGAAGGTCGGGATATTACTTCCGTAGTTTTTCCTAAAGCCAATTTAAAAATCTTTGTTGATTGTGAACTAAAAGAACGAGCAAAGAGGAGATTTAAGGAAGCAAAAGAAAAGGGTTACAAGATAAAATTTTCTGAAGTATTAAAAAATCTTATTATTCGTGATAAAATTGACCAAGAAAGAAAGTATAGCCCTTTAAGAAAAACTTCTGATAGTATTTATTTAAATACAACTAATTTGACAATTGAAGAAGAGATTGATTTAGTAAAATCTTTAATTGAATATTTACTAAAAAAAAGATGAAGTGGTATTGGCGATTAGGTTTTATTTTAACTTTGCCGCTATCTTTTCTCTTCTTAAAAGTAAAAAATAGATATTATTTACCGAAGGGAAAAGCAATTATTGTTTGTAATCATACCTCTAATTTTGATCCAATTTTAGTAAGTTTAGCCAGTTTACAAGAGTTATATTTTCTTGCTAAAAAAGAATTGTTTCAGGTAAGTCGCTTTTTTACTTGGTTAATAAAGACTTTTAATGCTATTTCTTTAGATCGAACAGGAATTGACCTTACTGCCTTAAAAAAAGTGGAAGAAGTTTTTAAAAAGAATAAAAAAATTGTTCTTTTTCCGGAAGGGACCCGTTCAAGAAATGGAAAATTAGGGAGTTTTAAAGATGGCGCCAGTTTTTTAGCCTTAAAGTTTAATGTACCAATTGTTCCTTGTTATATTAAAGGAGTAAGGGAATCTTTTATTCCTTTGCTTGTGGATCAGGATTTAAAAAAATTGGGTAGTGGTAAGAAAAAATTTAGAAAAATTGAAGTAACCTTCCTAAGACCAATAAGGATTCTCTTCTCTGAAAGAAATAATTGGGATAAAGATTTAATAAAATATTTAACTAAAACAATTGAAGAGCGGTTTAAAAATTATGGCTAAAATATATTTAGTAAAACCTTATGGTTTTTGTAGTGGATTAAAAAGGGCGTTTACTTTAATTAAAGATTGTGAAAAGAAATATTCTCAAATTTATCTGCTCGGCGAATTGCTCCACAATCCGATTGTGATAAAAGAATTAAAAAATAAAGGTGTCAAAATTATTGGAGAAAGAAGGATTTCTCTTTTAGATAATCTTCCAGAAAAAGAGAAAGTTGTTTTGATAATTCGGACTCACGGAATACCCAAGGAAATATTGAAAAAAATAGAAAGTTTTGGTATAAATATAATTAATACAACATGCAATTATATAAAAAAGATTTGTACAATCGTAGAAAATTTAAAAAAGGAGGATTATTGGGTTGTGATAATTGGCGATAGTGGGCATCCGGAAGTTAAGACAATTAAAAGTTTTGCTGAAGGAAAAAGTTTAATTTATAAGGAAAATTTAAAATTATCCAAACACGTAAGAATTGGTGTTGTAAGTCAAACAACATTAGACGAAACAACTTATTATCAAGCGTTAAACAATATTATTACTAATTTCCAATTTAATGAATTAAGAATTTTTAATACTCTTTGTCCCGAAGTTATTACCCGTCAAAAGGAAGTAAGAAAAATTGCGAAGAAGGTTGATTTAATGATAATTATTGGTGGTAAAAATAGTGCCAATACTAAAAGATTAAAAGAGATTGCTGAAAGAGAAGAATGCGAGACTTTTTGGATTTCTGATTGGAAAGAAATGGAGGATTTAAAAACTTTCGCTAAGAAATTTGATAAGATTGGTATTGCTTCCGGAACTTCTACACCGGAAGAGTTTGTTGATTTAGTAATAAAAAATCTAAAAAAGGAGGTAACCGAAGATGAAATTTGATGATTTATTATCTCAATATACTGTCCCTTTGAAAGAGAAAGAAATTGTTAAGGGAAGGATTGTGAAAATTTTAAAAAGCACTGTTTTAGTAGATTTAGGTCTAAAATCCGAAGGCGAATTAAGTATTGATGAGTTTTCCGACCCCGATGAATTAAAAGAAGGGAACGAAGTATATGTGTATTTAGAAAAATTAGAAGACAAGGAAGGTAAGCCGGTGATTTCTAAAAAGCAGGCTGATTTTCTTCTTCGTTGGGATAAGATAAAAGAGAAATACGAAAAAGGTGAACCGGTGGATATCAAAGTAAAAAAGAAAGTGAAAGGTGGCTTAATGGTGGAAGTTTTTGGTTTACCTGCTTTTCTTCCAGGTTCTCAAGTGGATATTAAACCGGTACTCAATCAGGATGCTCTTATTGGTCAAACTTTAAAAGCCAAAATTATTCAGGTAAATTATCCCAAACAAAACATTGTTGTTTCTCGGAGGGAACTTTTAGAAGAGGAGATTCAAAAAAAACGGGAGGCTTTATTAAAGAAAATAAAAGTTGGCGACGTGGTAACCGCGCGAGTAAAATCCCTTGCTGATTTTGGTGCCTTTGTGGAAATTGATGGTGTTGATGCTCTTTTGCATGTTTCTGATATTTCTTGGAACAAGGTTGTACATCCTAGCGAAGTTTTATCTATTGACCAAGAAATAAAAGTGAAAATTTTAGCGATTGATGAAAAATCTTTTCGAATAACAGTAGGGATGAAGCAACTTCAACCCCATCCTTGGGATGTGATCGAAGAGAAATATCCGGTGGGTTCTCGCGTGAAAGGAAGGGTTACCTCTTTAGCAGAATACGGAGCTTTTGTCGAATTAGAAAAGGGGATAGAAGGTTTGATTCATGTTTCGGAGATGTCTTGGACAAGAACGATTCACCATCCTTCACAAATTCTAAAAGTAGGTCAAGAAGTGGAAGCGGTTGTGTTACATGTGGATAAAGAGAATCGGCGGATTTCCTTGGGATTGAAGCAAACAATGCCTGACCCTTGGTCAATGGTGGATGAGAAATTTAAGATTGGTGAAAAGGTGATAGGGAAAATTAGATCTTATAAAGAGTTTGGTGCTTTTGTGGAGTTGGATGAAGGTATTGAAGGGTTAATACCTACTACGGAAATTTCTTGGACAAAGAGGATAAAACATCCCAAAGAGGTCTTTAAAAAAGGTCAAAAGGTAGAAGCAGTTATTACCGAAATCGATAAAATTAATCGGCGGATCACATTAAGTGTGAAAAGATTAAAAGAGGATCCCTTAGAAATGTTTATCAAAGAATATAAAGTGGGCGATACTTTAAAAGTAAGAATTATTGATACTCCCAAGGCAGGCCTGGTGGTTGGTTTGCCCTATGGATTAGAAGGTTTTATTCCTAATAGTCTGATTGCTCGCGATGAAAATCGAAAAAGAATAGAGCATAAGATTGGTGAAGAGATTGAAGTAAAAATTAGTGAAATTGACAAAGAAAAAAGAAGGATTGTTTTGAACGAAAGGGCGGTAAAAGAAGAATTGGTCAAGGCAGAAACTAAAGAAGAAATTGAACCTATTGCCACCGCTGGTCCCAAGAGTAAAGAGAAAAAGAGGAAATACACAATTGGGGAAAAGATTAAAAAACAAAAAAAGGGAAGTGAATAGACTCTATATTAAAACCTTAGGCTGTAAAGTTAACTATGCGGAAAGCGATGCTCTGGCGAATTATTTTAAAAATCGCGGATACGAAATTGTAAAGGAAGAAAACCAAGCCGATATCATTTTACTTAATACCTGTGCGGTTACCCAAGAGGCGGAGAAGAATTCCTATAAATGGTTTAATCGCTACCGAAAAAAGAATTACCAAATTATTCTCACCGGTTGTCTTATTCCTCTTTTAAAAAAAGCCTCCTTTTCTTTAAATGGTCAAGTAAAAATTCTTTCCCTGGAAGATAAGCAAAGGATTGTGGAAAGAGAGAATCTTCTACCTTCCCGTCGGCGGGCTTTCTTAAAAATTGTTGATGGCTGTGAGAATTTCTGTCATTATTGTCTGGTAGGAAGGATTCGAGGAAAATTGAAAAGTGTGTGTGAAGAGTGGATAATTAAAGAATGTGAAAGATTAAAGAATTTAGGAATCAGGGAGATTGTTCTTTGTGGAATAAATTTGGGATTATATGGTAAGGATATTGGTACTTCTTTATTCACTTTACTTTCCCATTTGGCAAAAAAAATTAAAGGAATAAGTTTTCGGCTTTCTTCTTTAGAAGTGGATACGTTCTCTGATGAACTATTATCATTAATTATTCAATTGGTAAAAGATGGGTTTTTATGCCCCCATTTTCATTTACCCCTTCAATCGGCATCGGACAAAATTTTGGAAAAGATGGGCAGGAAATACCGGCTTAAAGATTACGAAAGGGTGCTTACCAAAATTGTCGAAAACCTTCCAGACGCAAATATTGGTTGCGATGTAATAGTAGGATATTTAGGAGAGGAAGAGAAAGATTTTTTATTTACTTATCAATTTTTAGCGAAGATGCCCTTTGGCTATTTTCATGTTTTTCCTTTTTCTCCGAGACCTTTTACACCGGTTTATCACGAAAAGGAAACTGTTTCGGAAAAGGAGAAAAAGGAAAGGTTAAAGGTTCTTATTGGTTTAAGAGAGAAGAAAATATTAGAATACTGTCAGAAATTTTTCAATCAAGTGCGGAGAGGAATTTTAATTGAAGAAGACATTTATTTAACTGATAATTATTTAAAGGTAAAAATTTTTGAACCTTCCGAGGAAGTGGCTTATTTAAAAATTAAAGATTTTTATCTAAAAGATAAGAATTTCCCTATTTTGTTAGGTGAAGAGTTTAAAGGAGGATAAAATGGTTTATCTTTTAATGCTGTTAAATTTTCTCTTTTTCAAAGAGATTAAAATTGCTTATGTAGATATGGATAAAATTTTGAAGGAATACCAAGAAGCCCGAGAGGTTTTGAGCCAACTTGAGAAGGATATTGACCAATGGAAAAAGGAGGCGGATTCATTAAAAAATCTTCTTGACAAACTGAAAGAGGAATTGGAGATAAAAAAATTGATGCTTACCGAAGAAGGTTTTAAAATTGAAATGGAAAAAATAAATAATATTAGTGAGAGGTATAATAATTTTCTTTATGAAATATGGGGAAGAGGAGGTCGATTAGAGAGACGACAGGATGAGTTGCTCACACCAGTGGTAAAGAAGATTAGCGAAGTAATCCAAAAAATTGCTGAAAACGAAGGTTTGACAATTGTTTTTGATGCTAGTGCGACAAAAGTATTATATGCCGAACCAGGTTTAGATATCACCGATTTAGTATTAAGTGAATTAAATAAAGAATATACTAAGAAAGAAGGAAAGATAACAAAAGAAGTTTTAGTAGGGGTTCTCTCAATTTACGAAAGTGAGGCACGGGCTAAAGAAGAAAAGTTAGGAGATTATTTTTACAACAGATTAATCGTTTTTTTAAAAAGAAATCCTAATATCAAATTAGTTGAAACAGAAGATATAGAAAATGCTTTGATGCGACATAATCTCAAAAAAAATGATAAAATTGAAAGGAATATGGCTTTTCTTATTGGTCAAGAACTTTCTTTGGATTACATTGTTTATGGTAATGTTAGTCAAACCGGTAAAAAAATTATTTGTGAGACAAAAATTATTGATATAAAAAATAATACTGATATTTCTGTTGGCAAGGCGGAAGGAGGCAATAAAGAAGAAACGGCGGCAAAATTAAATGATTTTATCGGTCGGGCATTTTATCGATTGATAAAATAAATGTCAAATTTTTTTATTTCGAATAAAGCGAAGATTGCCGATAGTGTTTTGATTTATCCTTTTACTTATATTGGCGAAAATGTTTTTATTGATGAAAATACAATAATCTATCCCTTTGTTTGTATTTTAAGGAATACCAAAATTGGCAAGAACTGTCGGATTTTTCCTGGTGCCTTAATTGGTTTTGATGGTTTTGGCTATGAAAAGAAAGGAGGAGAGTATTTTTTTATTCCCCATAACGGCTGGGTAATTATTGAGGATAATGTAGATATTGGTCCGAATGTGACAATTGCTTTAGCTAAGGAAGGAGAGACAAGAATTGGGAAAGGAACAAAGATTGATGCCTTGGTTCATATTGGTCATAATGTAAAAATTGGTAAGAATTGTATTATTATTGCTCAGGTGGGGATTGGTGGTAGTGCCAAAATTGGTGATAATTGTATTTTAGCAGGTCAGGTGGGAATAAGGGACCATTGTGAGATTGGTGATAACTCAATTATCTATGCGAAATCAGCAGTTTTTAAATCGGTTCCGAAGAATAGTAAATATTCAGGTATTCCTGCTCGTCCTCATTTTTTAAATTTAAAATATTGGGCAAAACTTTTAAGAGATGTTCCAAAGAACGATTAAAAGGGAGATAACTTTTCAAAGTTATGGTGTGTATTCTCAAAAAGAAGTTTTTATAAGATGTTATCCAGCAGAAGCAAATACCGGAATAATAATTAATAACCAAAAACTATCAATTGATAAAATAACCTGTGAAAATCACACAACCGTTTTTAATAATAATGGTAATAAAATTTTTCTTATTGAACATTTTTTCGCAGTTCTTTTCTTATTAGGGATAGATAATTTAATAATTGAAATTTCTGGTAACGAATTTCCCTTTTTTGATGGTAGTGGAAAAGAGTATTATTTAAAACTAAAAGATTTAGTAGTTGATTTTGTTTCTTATAAGAAAGAGATAATAGAAATCAAAAGAAACTTAATTATCTTTGATGATAATAATTTTATTTTACTCTTGCCAAATAAGAAATTTTCTTGTTTAGTAATTACCAATTTTCCTGATTATTTCTCTTGGCAGAGTTGTAAATTAGATAACAATTTTTTGGATATTATTTTCTCCCAAACACCAATTCCTAAAAAAATCTTAAAAGAAGAAGATATTAGATTTTTTAAAAATTTAGGTTATTTCTCTAATCAAAATTGGCTTTTGGGCAAAGGCAAATTTGTCTATCATAAAATGCTTGATTTATTGGGAAATTTAAAGATTTTGAATAAGGAGATAAAGGCTAAAATTATTGCCTTTCGACCATCTCATAAATTAAATTTGCAATTAGTTAAGAAATTAGAAGAGTTATCTAAAGGAGGAAAAAATGGATATTGAAAAGATTAAAGAAATCTTACCCCATCGTTATCCCTTTTTATTTCTTGATAAGATATTAAATTTAGAAGAAAATAAAATAGTTGCCTTAAAACAGGTTACTTATAATGAATGGTTTTTTATCGGTCATTTTCCTGATTTTCCGATAATGCCTGGTGTTTTAATGGTGGAAGCAATGGCTCAAGCAAGCGGCGTTTTAATATGTAAGAATTTAAGAATGGAAGAAAAAGATTTTGTCCCTTTATTTTTAGGTATTGAAAAGGCAAGATTTCGTAAAGTGGTGAAACCAGGTGATACCTTAATAATTGAAGCAGAATTAAAAAATAAAATGGGAAATATTTTTAAAATCACTGGTAAAATTAAAGTTAATGAACAAATCGTTTGTGAAGGAGAACTGATTTTAGGATTCGAAAAGAAAGAGAAGATATTATAAAATTGGCAAAAATCTCTTCTTGGGCAAAGGTTTCAAAAAAGGCAATAATTGAAGAAGAAGTAATTATTCACCCTTTTGCAGTTATTGAAGATAATGTAAAAATTGGTAAAGGAACGGAAATTTTTTCTCATGTAATAATTTTAAAAGGGACAGAAATTGGTGAAAATAATAAAATTTATCCTGGTTGTGTTTTAGGAGTTTTGCCTTTTGATTTGAAATATCAAGGAGAAGAGTCTTATTTAAAGATTGGTAATAATAACATTATCCATGAAGGAACAACGATATCTAAGGCAACGGGTAAAGGAGAAGCAACAATTATAGGTAATAACAATTTTATAATGGCATATATCCATATTGCCCATAATTGTAGGATTGGTAACAATAATATTATTACCAATCATACCCAAATAGGTGGTCATTGTGAGATTTTTGATTATGTAAATATTGGTGGTAATTGTGGAATTCATCAATATGTAAGAATTGGTAGTTATAGTTTTGTTGGTGCCTTTTCTTATTTAAAAAAGGACTTATTACCTTTTATGATTGGTGAAGGGAATCCCTTTAAGGTTTATGGAATAAATACCGTTGGACTTTTAAGGGCAAATTTTGATAAAGAGAAAATAGCAATTTTAAAAAAATTATATCGGATTATCTACCATTCTAAACTTAATTTATCGCAAGCAATTAATTATATAAGAAATAATTTACCAAAAATTCCTGAGATAGAATTAATTATTGATTTTATTAAAAAGACAAAAAGGGGAATCTCTTTAAAAACCTATTAATTATTGACTTTTTAAAAATTTCAATTTATAATATTCTAACTAATCTTATGAATTTCAAAATTGAAGGAGGTTAAGAATGCGAGTAAAAAATATTTTTGTGATATTGTTTTTTATTAGTTTTATTTTTGCTGGCAATATTATTAAAGAATTTTCCTTCGGCAGAATCGATTCTAAAAAGATTGATAATTATGATTTGATTAATTTAGAAGGATGTAATGCCCGATTAGAAGAAGTTGGTAAGCCAATTATCCCTTTTAAAGATATTAGTATCTTAATTCCGCCAAGTGCCGAAATAAGTTCGATTGAAATCTTGGAATTAGAAAGAAAGGAAATTCCTGGTAATTACTATCTTTATCCTGCCCAAATGCCCAGACCAATTGGTGTGGATTATGACAAAGAATATCCCTTTATAATTGACCAAGAGTTTTATGAGACCGAAGAAGAGTATCCAAAGGAACTATATAGAATTATACCAAGCGGTTGCAAATCAGGATTTCGGATCGGCGGGATTTTTCTTTTTCCATTACATTATATACCAAAAGAAAGAAAATTAATCCTTTATTCTAAAATAAAGATAAAAATCAATTATGAAGAAGGAAAATACGATATTATCAGGCTAACAAAAAGTCAAAGGGATTTATTCTCCAAAGATTTGAAATATTTAGTAATTAATCCGGAAGATATAAATAAATTTTCGCCACCATTAAGAGCAAGTGATAATCCGGATATTGATTATGTTATTTTAACCGATACCAATTTAGTTTCTTCTTTTGTTCCATTAAGAGATTGGTTAAGAAAGACAGGTTTATGGACGGAGATAAGAACAACTCAATGGGTTGATAATAATTATTCAGGAAGAGATTTACCTGAAAAAATTAGAAACTTTATTAAAAATTATTTCCAGACACAAGGTTTAAAATATGTTTTATTAGGTGGCGACGGAGATTATAATAATCCAGTTGTGCCCACAAGGCAGGCAGGTCCTTTAACAGTAGGTGGAGAGACAAGGTTTATTGCTTGTGATTTATATTATGCTGATTTAGATTGGTCCTGGAAT
>JBDRVE010000008.1:0-3438 GCA_039801725.1 candidate division WOR-3 bacterium
ATTCTCTCATATATTCCCTTTTATAAACCCTTAACCTTTCCCTATTTCTCTCCCGCCATTCCTTAAAATAATTTGGATGTCTCTTTCGCCACTCTTTAAAATAATCTGGATGCTTCTTTCTCCATTCTTTAAAATAGTTAGGATGCCTCTTCCTCCATTCCTTTATCTGCTCTTTCATTTTCTCACCATATTTGCTCCGATATTCCTTTTGATACTCTTTTCTATTCTTTCCCATTTTCTTTATGATAAATAAAATCTAAAAATTATCAATTTAATTAAGCATAAACACCTTTTTAACCAATTATAATTTTCTTAATTAAAATACCTCTAAGGCAGTATCCAAGGCTATATAGTATATAGCCCCCTATCCGAACCCCTAAAATTAGTTAAGTTCTTATTTTTCAAGGACTTAGATAAAATTTTAGCGAAATAAAAAGTTTCCATACAGGAAACTTCCAAATTAAGATAAGTTATTGAAAATTAAGGACTTATAACGAAGTTCAAAAAATTAAGTAATTATATATTCAATTTTAGAATAATTTCAAGGGGCAACTCTCGCAAATAGGATTTTTTAAACAGTAGGTCTTTGCCAGTTTTACTAATAAAGCATGATATTCATTATAGATTTTTGTATCTTTTGGTAAATTTTTTGTAAAATATTCTTGCCATTCTTCATAAGATTTTCCAAAAAATAATTTGTGCCTCATAAATATTCTTTTTGTATAATTGTCAATCACAAATACTGGTTTATTTAAGGCGTAAAGTAAAATTGAATCAGCGGTCTCTTTGCCAATACCTTTTACTTTTAATAATTTTTCTCTTAAAATCTTCTCATCTTCTTTTTCCATCTCTTTTATATTACCCTTATATTCTTTTAAAAAGAATTTTATAAACTCTTTTAATCTTTTTGCCTTAATATTATAAAAACCGCTTGGTCTAATTATTTTTGCCAGTTTTTTTAATGGCAGTTTATTAATAATTATCGGGTCCAAATTTGTCTCTTCTTTTAAATTTTTTATTGCCTTTTCTACATTTTGCCAATTAGTATTTTGGGTTAAAATGGCACCAATCATAATTTCTATTTCATTTTCACCAGGCCACCAATTCTGTGGACCAAAATGATTATATAAAATTTGGTATATTTTAAAAACGATGTTCGGAGCAGTATTCGGTTGGCTCATTTCCTTTAAGAAAATATTCTTCTCTTATATCCGGACAATTTGGTGTTGCCAAATAACCTGTCTCATTACAAATCGTTAATTTAACAATTGAATCGGGAATAGGAAAATCATCATTAGGATAAAAATTACTAACATTTTTCATAAATTCTGCCCAAATAGGCGCACAAACAACACCACCAGTAGCACCTTCAAATATCTTTTTCTTTTTATCAAAACCTGTCCAGATACCACAAGTTAAATAAGGAGTATAACCAATAAACCAGGCATCAGTAAAATTATCGGTTGTTCCTGTTTTACCAGCACCAATTCCATAATAGCCATATCTTCTAATTAAATAACCAGTTCCTTCATCCAAAACACTTTTCAACATTGAAGTAACCAAAAAGGCTGTCTGAGGAGAAAGCACTTGCTCCGAAGAAGGATAATTTTCTTTTAAAACAACTCCATCGCTATCAACGATTTTGGTTATTAAAATGGGCACTATTTTCTTCCCTAAATTTGCCAAAGTAGCAAAACTTCTTACCATCTCTAAAAGGGAAACTTCCGAAGAACCTAATGCCAAAGAATAGTAAGGTCTTAATTTACTATTTATTCCCATTAAATAGGCATATTCACATACCTTTTCTGGTGTCAATTTTTCAATCAATCTTACCGCACAAACATTTCTTGATAGGGCAAGCGCCTTTCTTAAAGTTATCTTTCCAATATAACGATAATCATAATTTTTTGGCTCATAAGGTTCCTGGACACCAGTAATTTCAATACTTATTGGACTATCTTCAATTATATCTGATGGCTTATAACCATTATCGATCGCCGCAGTATAAACAAAAACTTTAAAAGCACTACCTGGTTGTCTTTTTGTTTGAACTGCCCGGTTTAGTTGAGAATGGGAAAAATCTCTGCCACCAACCAATGCCTTAATAAATCCGGTTTTATTTTCTATACATACCAATGCTCCTTGTAAATAGTTGGGCGGCGAGATTTCTCCTTTTTTTTCTTTATAAATTTCCTCATAACTTTTCTTTTTCTCTTTAAACTGGTAATTTTCTTCAATCTCTCTCAATCTTTTTTCTAAAGCAATACCTGCTTCTCTTTGGATATCTAAGTCAATTGTTGTATAAATTGTTAATCCCTTTTTATATAAATAATCAGTGCCGAAAAGGTCTTCAACATATTGCCTTACCATTTCCATAACATAACCCATTTCTTGACGATTTTTCTGTAAAGGCAAAATATTTATCTTTTCTTTTAATGCCTTTTTGTATTCTTCTTCACTTATTTTTTTCTTTTTATAAAGCATCTTTAAAAAGAAATCTCTTCTTTTTAAAACCAAATCAAAATTTTTATAAGGCGAATAATAATTTGGTGATTTAATAATACTTACCAAAAAACAGGCTTCACTCAAACTTAAATCCTTAACACTTTTACCAAAAAATCCTTGAGAAGCAGCCTCAATTCCATAGAGACCGTAACCAAAATAGACCTGATTTAAATATCTTTCTAATATCTCTTCTTTGGTATAACTTCTTTCCAATTTTATTGCCAATATTAACTCTTTTATCTTTCTAATTATATCTTTTTTATGGGTTAAAAACATATTTCTTGCAAGTTGTTGCGTAATTGTGGAAGCACCTTGTCTAATGCTTAAACTTTTTAAATTATAGAAAAAAGCACCAATAATTCTTATCACATCAATTCCTGGATGGGAATAAAATCGCTTATCTTCAACAACAATCAAGGCATCCGTCAGATATCTCGGAATTTCATTTAAAGAAACAACCCTTCTTTTTTGCTCAAAAAATTCACCAATCAACCTACCTTTACAATCTAAAACCCTTGTTGAGACAGGTGGAGTGTAGGTTTGGATCTCTTCCAAGGATGGTAAATCAAAACTTAATAAATAATAGATTAAAGGAATAACAAAAAAGAAAAAAATTAATGAAGAAAGAAAGGGAATTAAAAAAATCCTTATTTTCTTTATTTTCATTTATTTTAAAAAGAAAAGATTTCCAAGATATCAAAAACCTTTATCTTTTCATCAACTCCCAAAACTTTGGTGGCATCTTCAATTGTTAAAAGGCAAAAAGGACAACAAACCGCAATAATTTCTGCCTCCTTAGAAATTGCCTCCCTTACCCTTATCTCTGCTAATCTCTCTTTTCCTTTCTTTTCAATCCACATCCGACCTCCGCCTCCTTCGCAACATAAAGAATTCTCTCTTCTCTGGTCAAATTCAATCAAATTATCGGTAGAT
>JBDRVE010000008.1:3534-5840 GCA_039801725.1 candidate division WOR-3 bacterium
TTGCCTCCCTTACCCTTATCTCTGCTAATCTCTCTTTTCCTTTCTTTTCAATCCACATCCGACCTCCGCCTCCTTCGCAACATAAAGAATTCTCTCTTCTCTGGTCAAATTCAATCAAATTATCGGTAGATAATCTTAATAATTCTCTTGGCTCATCAAAAATCTTATTCTGTTTACCTAAAAAACAAGGGTCATGATAGATAATTTTCTTATTATCCCTTTTGATAAAATTATCTATTTTATCTTTTATTTCATATAAAAATTGGGTATAATGATAAATCTCAGTATTTAAGGCATAATCTTTCTTTAACACGTTATAACAATGGGGAGATAAAGTTATTATCCTTTTTTTCTTTATTCTATTAATTATCTCTTCATTTTTTTGTTTTAATTCTAAAAATAGACCTTCCTCACCTAACCTTTTTATCTCGCTACCACAACAATTTTCTTCTTCGCCAATTATTCCAAAATCAATATTTAGTTTTCTTAAAAGAGAAACAAAATTCTTTAAGAGATTAAAAAACCTTGTATCATAATGGATAGTACAGCAAATAAAAAGTAGATTCTCCACTTCTTCACCTTCTTTTATTACTCTCACATTTAATTCTTTATTCCACTCAATCCTTTTTTCCCTTGCCCTTTGCCAGGGATTGCCAAAAAGGTAAGTACTTTCTAATGCTTGAATAATACTTTCTTCTATCCGACCTTTTTCAATTTCTGCCCTTCTTAAATTTAAAACCAAATCCATCGGCTGACAATCTTTTGGACATCTTAGAGAACAGGTCTGGCAGGTTGTACATTCCCAAATTGCCAATCTATCTCTTTCGGGAAGTTCTTTTAAAGAAATTTGCTCTAAATACATCAATCTTCTAATATTTAAATTACTTCTACTTGCCGGACAAGAACTTGTACAACGGGCACATTGGATACAAGTATTAATATTCATAATTTTACTCCTTTAACTTCTTAATTTCATTAATTAATAGCGGAACAATCTCAAATAAATCGCCAACAATTCCGTAATCACAAACTTTAAAGATATTTGCCTCTTTATCTTTATTAATCGCCACAATTACTTTCGAGTTAATCATTCCTACGAGATGCTGAATAGCGCCAGAAATACCACAGGCAATATACAAAGTTGGTGCGACTATTTTTCCGGTCTGACCTACTTGGTCAGAATGGTCTCGCCAGCCAGCATCTACTGCTGCCCGTGAAGCACCGACCGCAGCATTCAAAAGACTTGCCAACTCTTCTAAAATTTTAAAATTCTCTGCTGCCTTCATTCCCCGACCGCCGGAAACAACAATATCAGCCTCTTGTAAATCAATTTTACTTGTTAATTTCTTTACAAAATCCAGTATCTTGACCCTTTTTTCCGTATCCACTTTGTCAATCTCAATAATTTCTGGTTCGGAAATTTCGCCTTCAGCCACACTAATTGCCTTCGGTCGGATAGAGAAAAACAATGGAAAATCTCTTTCTAAGATAATCTCCGAAATTACTTTACCCGCATAAATTGGTTTAGTGATTTTAAATTTATTATCAATAACTTCTAAAGAAATAATATCCTGAAAAAAGGGCTTTTGAAAATAGGTTGCCAAGATTGGTCCAAGTTCTTTTCCCTTAATTGTTGCCGGTAGAAGTAAAAGAGAAATTTTTTCCTTTTTAATTAAAGAGGAAATAATTTCAACAACTTCTAAAGAGGTGAGTTGGTTATCTTCTTCGTAAAGAAAAAATTTATCTATCCCAAAGTTTTTAAAAGAAGAAATATAATCTTTCGGATTAGCAGACAAAAGAAATAACCCTATTGTTTCCTTTAACTCCTTAGCCAAAGAATAAGCAAGGACACATAATTCAAAACTAACCCTTTTTATTTGATTTTCCCTAATTTCCGGATACACCAAAATCATAATTTTTATTTTAATAAATTTCCTTAATTTTTCAAGAAATTTTAATGCCCTAATTTTTGATGATTACAAAAACAGTTTTCAAGGATATTTTTTCTACCATCTCTTTCTTTTCGTCTTTTTAAAATCTTCTAACGAATTTGTGGAAACAAAGAAAATAATAGAGATTTTCATATGGTTTTTAAATATAAATTACTGAAATTACATAAGTTATAATTGACTTTTGAGAATTTTTTTTTATTATTATTAATGTTTTGTTTAATTTTATTAACTCTTTTTATGGAAAAAACTAATCTTTTTTTAAAAGAAGCAATGTTTTATAGAAGTCTTAATAATAAGAAGGTTATTTGTGAACTCTGTCCGAGAAATTGTATAATTGATTTAAACAAAAGGGGA
>JBDRVE010000008.1:5937-12093 GCA_039801725.1 candidate division WOR-3 bacterium
AGTTAACCCATTTACCGCCAACTCCGATTTCTACTTTAGAAAAGGCATACAAAATTGCCAAAGAAGTAGGTTTGAAATATGTTTATATTGGCAATGTGCCTGGCCATCCTTATGAGAATACCTATTGTCCTTATTGCCATAAACTATTGATAAAAAGAATAGGGTTTTCGGTTTTAGAAAATAATATTGTTAATGGTAAATGTAAATTCTGCCAAAAGAAGATTGCGGGAGTTTTCCTTCCATGAGTAAAAGTATTGTTTATTTTATTCCTTATAATAATAAAGAGAAAAATTTAAATTATCTAAAAGAGAAGATTGAAAAGGTTTTTTCTTTAACCAAATTTTTGGAAAAATTAAATTACGGAAGGAAATTGGCAATCAAAGTTCATTTTGGGGAAGAGGGAAATAATAACCATTTAAGACCGGAGTATGTGAGAATAATAGCCGAACTGGTTGCTCAAAAAACCATTCAACCTTACTTAGTAGAAACAGCCACTTTGTATCGAGGAAAGAGAAATAATAAAAAAGAACATGTCCAATTGGCTTGGGAGCATGGTTTTACCCTTGATAATACCCTTTGTCAAATTGAAATCCTCGATGGCAATGCCGGTGAACGTTATTACGAAGTAATAATAAACTCTCAATATACCAAAAAAGCAAAGATTGCTCAAAAGTTAAGAAGATACTTATATCTTATTAATCTCGCCCATTTTAAAGGACATTTAGCCACTGGTTTTGGTGGTGTATTAAAGAATTTAGGTATGGGTTTAGCTGCCAAAGGGGGTAAATTGGATATGCATTCTTCTTCTCATCCTTTTGTCAATGAAAATAAATGCATTGGCTGCGGCATTTGTGTTGATTATTGTAAGGAAGGAGCGATAAAAATTCATAATGAGGTAGCTAAAATTGGACCTCTTTGTGTGGGCTGTGCTGGTTGTTTAGCAATCTGTCCTAATCATGCGATTGAATTTCGTTGGGACCAGAGTACAGATATATTGGCAAAAAAGGTATTAGAATATGCTAAAGCAACTCTTATTAATCGTTATGCACTACATTTTAATTTTCTAATCAATATTACTCCTAATTGTGATTGCTACCCTAAGACCGAAGAGAAGATAATGGAAGATGTTGGAATTCTTATTTCTTTTGACCCTTTGGCTTGTGACCAAGCCGGTTTTGATCTTACCAAAAAGGTGATAACTAAATTATATGCCCATTTAAATTATGATGAGATATTTGACTTTGGAGAAAAAATTGGCCTAGGAAAAAGAGAGTATGAACTCTGTGAGATTTGAATTAGATTTAGATTTTTTTAGTGGCCCCTTAGATCTACTGCTTTATCTTATTCAAAAAGAGGAAATTCCCTTAGAAAGAATACCGATCGCCTTTGTTACCGAAAAATATCTATCCTTTCTCACTCCTTACTTAGAAAAACCTGATTTAACAAGCGAAGAGATAAATAAACTTTCAGAATATCTCCTCTTGGCACTTCTTTTAATCCGTTATAAGTTACGGGCTCTTTTAAAATTAAAAAGAGACGAAGAACCTATTCTTAAAGAGCAACAGGAAGAAGAAATCAGTTTTTATAAAATTAAAGAAGAATTTAACTATTATAAAAAAGTAGCACTCCTATTAAAGGAGTTAGAAGGAGAAAAGATGAAATTCTTTTCCCGTGAAGGGAATTTTCTAAAAGAGAATTTAGAAGAACCTTTAACCATTTTTGAATTAGTAAAAAGTTATCAAAAAGTTTGGATATCCCTCAATAGTACAGCATCAGAAATTACTTGGTTAGAAAAAAGAAAGATTAATTTAGATGAAAAAATGAAAGAAATAAGAGAAAAAGTAAGGAATTTGCGTTTCTTAGAATTTAATCAATTAATCAATGACTTTAATTGTAAAGAAGAGATTGTGGTAACCTTCTTTTTGCTACTGGAATTAGTTAGATTAGGCGAAATCAGACTTATCCAAGAAGAAGTTTTTGGTAATTTAATAATTATTGCTTTAAAATGAAAATAGAAAAAACCGGCTTCGGCTGGATAATTATTGATGGTAAAAAATATGATCACGATATCTTGATCTTGACGAATGGCAAAATTTTAAACCGTTATGAAAATTTTACCGGTAATAATCATGAATTCAGCATAGAAGAAGCCCGAAAATTACTCAATCCCAAACCAGAAGTTATCATCGTCGGTACTGGGCAGAGCGGTATTTTAAAAGTAAAAGAAGAAACGATCGAATTTTTAAAGAAAGAAAAAATAAGATTGGTTGCCTTACCTACACCAAAGGCAATAGAAATTTTTAATAAATTAAAAGAAGCAAAAGCTGGCCTTTTCCATCTAACCTGTTAAATGAGAATATATACTTTAGGAACTGCCAACCGCACAAAAGAAGAATTTTTAAAAATTCTTGATAAGTACCGAATAAAAGTAATTTTTGATGTCCGTCGATTTCCTACCTCTCATTTTGAACATTTCAGAAGAGAAAATTTAATAATAATTTGTGAAGAGAATAAAATTACTTATACTTATTTAGGAAATGAACTCGGTGGCTTTAGAAAAGGGGGCTATTTAAAATGGACAGAAACGCAAAATTTTAAAAAGGGAATAGAAATCATTTATAAAACTGCTACCTATTTACCAGCGGTTATCCTTTGTCGAGAAAAGTATCCCTTCTATTGTCATCGGAAATATATTGCGGATGACTTAAGTAAAAAAGATGTGGAAGTAATACATATAATTGATGAAGAAAAAATTATTCTTCATAAGGAGTTGAGCTATGAAAGATATAATAAAAGAAATAAATGAATTAAAGAAAAAGAAAAAGGCAGTTATCTTAGTCCATAATTATCAAAGACCAGAGATTTATGAAGTGGCTGATTTTATTGGTGATTCCTTGGATTTATCATTAAAAGCAAAAGAGACTAATGCAGAAATAATTGTCTTCTGCGGTGTCCATTTTATGGCAGAAACTGCTAAAATTTTAAATCCCCAATCAAAGGTTATTATTCCCGATATAAATGCTCGTTGTCCGATGGCGGATATGGTGGATAAAGAAAAATTATTAATCCAATTAGATAGATTGCCGGATGTTTATGTTGTCAGTTATGTGAATACTACTGCCGAAGTAAAAGCCCTTTCTTATATTTGTTGCACTTCCGCCAATGTTGTTAAGGTTATTAGCCAAATTCCGGAAGATAAACCAATACTATTTGTGCCTGATAAAAATCTGGCAGATTATGCTAAAAGAAAAACTGGAAGAAAAGATATAATTCCCTGGGACGGCTTTTGTTATGTCCACCATCTCTATTTTGAACCGGAAGATATTAAAAAGAAGAGAAGAGAGTTCCCAAATGCCAAAATTATTGCCCATCCCGAATGTAAACCAGAGGTATGTGAAATGGCAGATTTTATTGCTTCCACTTCTGGTATGGTAAAATTAGCAAGCATCTTTGAAGAACTTATTTTGGCAACCGAAGTTGGTTTATGTGAAAGAATAAAAAGAGAATATAAAAATAAAAAATGCCAACCCTTAAAAGATAGTGCTATCTGCAGTAATATGAAAAAGATAACAATTGAAAAAGTCTTAAAGGCGTTAGAAGAAGAGATTTATGAAATTACTATTGAAGAAGATATAAGAAAAAAAGCCGAAGAAGCCTTAAATAGAATGTTTGCTTTATAAATCCAATATTACCTTCCTTTCTACATTTAAAGAATTTGATTTTATTTTAATAAAATATATTCCTTTGGGTAAAGATTTTTTGATTGTCACCTTGTTAGTATACTCTCTCTTTTTATAAACCAGTTTTCCGGTAATATCAAAAATCTTGATGGAAATATTCTCTTTTTTTGGTAAGTTAATCAAAATTGGTTTTCTTATAATTAAGGGTAATAATACTAATTCTTGATAATTAACTTCTTCAATTCCGGTAGTGAGGGTATCAAAACCAATACCATATACCTGGTCAATAATTACGCCTGAATCAACATTTACCTGGTCGCTACCAAAATGGAAAGAGAGACAAAATCTTGAACCAATAGCCAAAGGTAAATTAAAGAAAACAAAATTCCAATCTCTATTGCCAGTAAAACAGGTTTCATTAGGAATACCAACATTACTCGGGCTTGCCCGTCCATCATAACGGATATTATAAGGATAAATAATTTGCCATCTGGCTGAAGGATAGGCTAATGAACATTTCATATTATAACCATCCCTATTATATTCAGTATTATACTTGTGCCAATAAGCAAGATAGCACGGAGAAGCCTTAACAACAAAAATTGGTGAAAGCAATTTCCAATTAGCATTATTCTCATAAATACTTGTTGTGAAAACCCAATTGTTATTAATATTAAGATACTTCCAACCATTTTCAGGAATTGCGGTATAGCCATCTTTACCATCTTCAAAACTTTCTAAATAATCATAGACATAAAAATCATAATCTACTTCATTATTTCCCCATACTTCATCCAAAGGAAAATCAATCCAGCAGTTCGCATAGTATTCACTCCGATTAGGTAATGGTGAAAAGAAAGAGAAGGTCAATAATGTCTCACTTTCCGGCAAAAGTTCTTGAATATAAATAGAATCTTCATAATCTCCGTCTTCGATATAAAAATATACCCAAAAATCTTGGGCACTTCTTTCACCATAATTTCTTATTCTTACTTGTGGTTGAAACCGAGTATGTTTCATTAACTGAGTAGGTGAAATTAATTCTTTTATTCCCATATCATAAAGAATTCTTCTTTTAAAACCACAACCGTAGATTTTATCAATCTCTGTTCCGTAATAAATTTCGTCACCATCGCTACCAAAATGGAAGGCAATTTTGAAAAACTCTCCACTATCAACAGGAATTTTAAGATAGTTTATTCGCCAAGGATAATAACCGGCATAACAAGATTCATTAGGAATTCCTCGATTACCAGGACGAGCAATGGTATCGTATCTATGTCCTAAACCAGGATAGGCGTGAATAATTCGCCAAGGAGAGCCAAAAACCGAACATTTCACATTATAACCATCAAAACGAAATTCATTCTCATATTTATGCCAATAAGCAATTATTGGTGTATCAACTAAAGCATAAAAAGTTGGACTTTTAAGGATATAATTGGCTAAATTCCAATAACAATAAGTGCTCCAACCACCAGGGTCACCTGGTAAACCCAAATAGGAACGATAATACCACCCTTCGTTGGTTTCAAAATACCCATTTGATTCTCTAAAATCTTCATAGTAATTATAAGTAAGAACTAATTTACTTAATGAATGGCTATAATTATTTTCCGGATATTTTTCGGGATAATAATAAAGACTGCATAATAAAATATTATAAAGGGATTCTAAACAAGCATAATCAAAAATAACTTCTGCCTCTTGACTGGGCAAAAGATTATTAATTACCCTTTCAGAAAAATAATCTCCTGGTTTTATTCTTAAATGTAATATAACATTATCACAACTCATTAGACCATAATTTTTCACTCTTACTTTTGGGTGGAAATAATCGCCACACCCTACCGGTTCTTTGGGATAGGAAAACTCTTTTATCTCTAAACAAAAGTAAGGAGAAAGATTAGAAAAACCAATTCCATAAATATTATCAATAAAGACACCACCTTCTTCACTCCAAGCATTATCGCTACCAAAATCAAACCTTAAATAAAATTTAGTATTCTTTGGAACCGGTATTTTAAAATAATTTATTTTCCAATCAGAATAACCGGAATAACAAGATTCTCCTCTTATCCCCAATGTCCAAATAGAGGCAATTGTTGAATACCTTTCTCCTAAACCGGGATAGGCAGATAAAAGACGCCAATTAGAATTTTCCGTTGAACATTTTAAATTATAACCATCATAATAAAATTCAATATTATACTTATGCCAGAAGGCAACAATTGGTGAATCTATTAAGGCAAAAAAGGGTGGACTCTTTAAAGAGAAAATTGCCATATCATGATAATCAGCACCAATTCCATCCGCACTAACAAAACACCAATCATTATTTCTTCCCCATCTTAACCGGCGAAAAGTGCTCTCCGGTAAAGAAATAAAATCACCTTCACTTTCCTCAAAATTTTCAAAATAATCATAAATAAAAACAACCTTCTCTTTCAAATTATTACTACTATCCTCATCCAAT
>JBDRVE010000008.1:12190-31910 GCA_039801725.1 candidate division WOR-3 bacterium
CTGGATAACTAAACCGACTATGGAAATTTACCATTTCCTTATCCATTTTAAAGCCGGCTTTTTGAAATTTTTTAATTTGGGAATAAAGTTCCAAAAAGTTCATCATCTCTGGTTCTCTCATTTCGGCAAAAAGTTCCTTCGGAGTCTCTTTTAAAAAATCCAAGATTAACGAATCATAATGAGATAAATTATTTTCTCCTTTGAAGAAATCATAACAATAGACATCATAACCGAGCCATTTTCCATCTTTATAGAAAGCAATTTTGCCATCATACCTCTTCTTTAAACCTTTTTTTAAATCCAAAGCCATAATTGAGAAATTCTTCATTGTTCCCGGTAGTAACAACTCTTTAATGTAATAAACGATATTATTTTCACCTAAATAATATACATCGCTCTTACTTCTCTCTTCTTCTTTTTTCCTTTTCTCAATTCGTTCTTTCTTTAAATTCTCAAGATTTATCTTGCTTTTTATCTCAATAACCTCTTGATTAAAAAAGAGAAATAGAGAAAAAATTAAAGAGAGAAAAAAGGGGATTTTAAAAAGGGATTTGGGATTTATTCCCATTGTTTTTAAGATATTTGGCTCATTAAACCTTATTGCCCGACCAAAAACAAAAAATATTGCCAAAATCAATGAAGGACTTAAAAGCAAACTGATAACACTTGGTAAGGTATAAAGATAATAAACTAAAATCTCTCGGTATCCTGTCTGGTATTGAACAAAATAGGAAAGGGATTCAAAAAAATCAATCAAAAGATAGATTGTTGCCAAAGAGAGAAAGGCAAGAAAAGTATATTTTAAGATTTCTTTTCCATAAAAACGATAAATAATCTTCATTCTTTTATCTTTTTGTAAAGAAAATAAACAGCAAAAGGAAGATTAATAACCGTTGGTAACCAGATACCAAAAAGGGCTAATATCTTTCCTCTTAAAACCATTTCCTCAAAAAGTAAAAGTAACACATAGTAAAAGGCAAAATAGACTAAACCAAGAATAAAACTAATTCCGATACTACCTTTTTTAATTACTAAACCTAAGGCAATGCCAAAGAGTAAAAAGAAGATATTGGCAAAACCTAAAGCAGTTTTCTTATGAAACTCTAATAAAAACCTTTCTCTTTCTCTTATTTTATATTTCAATTTTGTTTCCTCTTCTTTAATTCGGGCAGATTTAATCTCTTCATTTATTTTTTCTTTTTTAAAATCTTTAATTTTTCCTTTTAAATTTTTAATCTCTTTATTTATTTCCTTAATATTTTTAAATAGTTGAATAATATTCATCTCTCTTATTGAACGATAACTCCTTTCTCTTCGTACCAATTCGTCTTCGTAGGGAATATTAATAGTATCGATTTCAAATATTATCTGCCGATATCTTTCATTCTTTTCTAATTGGTGGGCTTCACCATTTTTTAAAATGAAAGTAAAATAGTTCTCCTCTTGCTCTTTTAGAATGCCTTCCTTAGCAAAAATAAAGATGGGAGTAATTTCTCCCTCTTTTTTAAAAATTAGAA
Source organism: candidate division WOR-3 bacterium (assembly GCA_039801725.1). NCBI lineage: Bacteria > Pseudomonadati > Caldifarciminota > Caldifarciminota bacterium. The sequence goes on from JBDRVE010000008.1 coordinate 13,708, forward strand.
TATCTTTCATCTTACCAGTTTTTTCTTCCAGATAGCCAATATAAATGACATAGGGTGAAAAATCTTCAAAAAAGATCCCTTCTCTAATTTTAATCTGCGGTTTTTTCCTTGCCAAATCTAATAAAAGATTTCTAACCCGAAACTCCGATTCAGGCCATAAAAAATTATTAAAGAAAACCATAAAAAGGGATAAAAAAATAATAAAAAATATTGGTATTTTGATAATTTTAGTAATGTTAATACCGGTAACTTTAAGGGCGATTATCTCGTTATCCTGGGAAAGTCTGCCAAAAGTACTTAGTCCGGCAATTAAAGTAGCCACTGGTAGAATATAGGCTAAAACATAAGGTAAAGAATATAAGGCAATCTCAAACACAATACTCATTTTTACGCCCTTTTTTATTAAAAGGTCAGCAAGAATAAACATCCTATCCATCAGCATAATAAAAGTAAGGACAATTATTGAAAAAATTAAAGGGAAGAGATACTCTTTAATTACCTGTTTTTGAATAATCATCCAATACCTCTAAAATTGTACCGCCACCGAGGACAATTTCATTATTTAAATCATAAAAAACTGCTTTCTGACCAGGAGTTATCGCCCACTGGGGATTTAAAAATTCACAAATTAATATATCTTCTTTAAACTTCTTCACTTTTATTTCGCTCGGTTTATGGACATTCCTTATTTGGCATAAATATTTCTCTTCTTCCAATTTCCAGATTTCTTTTTTAAGCAAAAATCTCTTTTTATAAACCAAATCTTTTCTACCCACATAAATAGCATTATTTTCTTTATCAATCTTTAAGACATAGAGTCTTTCTTTATATGGAATTCTTAATCCCCTCCTTTGACCAATGGTATAGTAATAAATTCCTTTGTGAGTTCCGAAAAGAGTTATCTTATCATTCTCTACGAGATAAATCGGACCTTCTTTATTTAAATTATTCTTCTTTTCTTCTTTTAAAATTTTTAAAATAAAATCACCATACTTCTTATCGGGAATAAAACAGATTTCTTGGCTTTTTTTCTTTTCTGCTACCGGTAAAGAAAGTTTTAAAGCGATTTCTCTTACTTCCTTTTTACTTTTCTCTCCCAAAGGAAAAATAGTTTTTTCTAATATTTCGTCGGTTAAAGGATAAAGAAAATAGGTCTGGTCATCCTTTTTACTCTTCGCCCTTTTTAAAAAATAACTATTACCAATTTTTATAATCTGAGCATAATGACCAGTTGCAATATGAGAAGCCGAAACCTTTTTAGCAAAATCTAAAAGGGCTAAAAATTTGATATAGCGATTACATTCCACACAAGGATTAGGAGTAAAACCAGAAAGATATTTATTAATGAAATCTTCTATTATTAATTTGTTAAATTTTTCTCTTAAATCTATTAAATAATGAGGAATTTTTAACTTTTCCGCACAGATTTGAGCATCTCTTATTCCATAATAGCCACAGCAGATTTTTTCATTCTCTTTTATTGAATATTTATCCCAGATTTGAAAGGTAACACCAATTACGGAATAACCGGCTTCTTTTAGAAGATGAGCGGCAACTGCTGAATCGACACCGCCGCTCATCGCCACCACTACTTTCTTTTCCATTTTTTAATCTTAATATAAGTATGAACCCTTTCCACAACATTTTTTGGTAATTCATAATTGTCTAAACTTCTTAACTCATAAATTATTTTTCGCAAGGATTTAATTAACTTTGTGCATTCCCGACAAACCATCCGATGTTTCTCTAATTCAATAAAAATCTCGGTGGGTAATTCTTCATCCAGATATTCAACAAGGTATTTTTGAAAAACTTCACAATTATATTCAATTTTTTTCTTTCTCATATTTTAATTAAATGTTTAAGTTTTTCTCTCAAAAACAACCTTCCTCGATGAAGGCGGGATTTAACTGCGGGAACAGTAAGTTTTAAAATCTCAGCAATTTCTTTATTGGATAACCCTTCCACATCCTTTAAAAATACTACCGAACGATAAGCGTCCGGCAATTCCTCTAAAGCTCTTCTTACCGCCTCTTGGAGTTGTTTCCGTTGATAAATTATCTCCGGATTCTGAGTTTCATCAGGTATCTCTTGAGGAATCTCTTCATAACCAGGAACATTTTCGTCAAGTGAAACAACCTTCTCTTCTTTGGAACGTTTTTTTAATTTTCTCAAAGAAACATTAACTGCGATCCGATAAAGCCAAGTATAAAAACTTGACCTCTCTTGAAATTTTTTAATAAAACGATAAGCCCTTATCAAGGTCTCTTGTAAAACTTCTGCTGCATCCTCTTCATTATTTAAAAATCGATAGGCTAAATTATAAATCTTTTTTTCGTAGCGACTGATCAACATTTCAAAAGCTTCATCGTTGCCCTCTTTTGCCCTTTTTATCAGTTCGCTTTCGGGTAAAGGTAATGATTTTATTTCTTCTTTAGGTTTTATTAAACTTTTTTTGATTTCTTCGGTGTGTTTACTTAACATTATTTAATCTTTTTCCCCTTTCCTTTTCCCGGAGAATTATCAAAAACTTCCACGATATAATAAATTACCGCTATTGATTTTCTTGGTGATTCTCCATGAAAATAATCGTGAATAAGATTAGCATATTCACAAACATCTTTTTCGTATTCATTAAGATAAGGATTTTTTGGATGTAATAAATGAGCAAGACATTTCAATTTATAAGAAGGAATATCTAAGAAAACTATTGCACAAGCAGGATTTACCATTTGGTTTAAAAAAGTCTGAGTATAAAAATCCTTAGTAGTATATAATTCCAAAGAGACTTGCTTATTTAAATCAAATATTTCTTTACCATTTTTATAAAGGCTTTCTAAAATATTAATCTTTTTTTCAAAAGAGTCATTAAAAGTTTCTTTTAAAAGATTAATAACTTCTTTTATCTTTTCCTTTTTTGGCAAAAACCCCATCCCTTTTACGGCACAATTAATTCCTAATTTTGTATCTTCTCTTTTTGCTCCATAAGTAGCAACAATTCCATTATGGGGACCAGCCCAATCCGGCGGTTCCTTTTTCTTTATTTTTTCAATCATTGATAATCTTCTTTCAAAATTCCATTCTAAAAATCCTTCGGGTAATTCAACAATCTGGAAATCTTGCCATTTGTTATCCACCTTTGCCCGAATAATGCCTTGGTCAATTTTTTTTGTATCAATCGTTTTTTGAATAAAATATTCATTGTTCTTATAAAAATCATATTTTCTATCTTTAAAAGCATTGACAATCAACGGAATAAAAAGAAGAAAAATAGAAAAATCCTTCATTTTTCCTCCTTAATTATTTCTCTTATTTTTGGTAGATATCTTTCTTTTTTTAATAAAAGACTTTGGAAGACTTTCAAAAGAAGCAAGCCGATAAGAAGAAACAGAAAAGAAAATAAAAGGGCATAAATTTCTTTTTTAAAAATAGCAAAACCAACATAGACACCACAAAGTATCCCCAAGATTGGTAAACCAAAAAGAAAGAGAAAGATTAGATCTCTTTTTTCCGGATAATCAATAATAACCAAATCACCAATTTTAGCACCGATGGAATTATAAACTTCCAATTCTCTCTCTTCCTTTTTGGCAAACACCGCACAACCCCCTTTTCCACCACAACCCAAACATTTGGGATTAACACTAACCTTAACAACTGCCCGATTTCCTTTTATTTCTTTGATATAGCCATAAAAACAATCCACCAATAATTTTAATAAGGGATACCATTTAAGTCAAGATTAATTGATTTTTAGTTCCTTTTTCTTTAATTTTTAATATGGATTTAGGTTTTTTTATTAAACCAATCTTATTGGGTTTGGCAAATGGCTATTTCTGTGTTAGTTATTGCCTGCCGGTAGTTTTTCCTTATCTTTTATCAATTGATAGGTTAAAAACAAGTTTAAAATTAATCTTTTATTTTCTTTTTGGTCGTTTGATTGGCTATCTTTTATTTGGCTTATTATTTAGCCTTTTAGGGAAAAATATCTCTTCTTTGATTGCTTTCAAAAGTCTTATTATTCCGCTCCTTTATATTTTTATTTCCCTTTTACTTCTTTTATACGGAATTATTCTTTCTTTTCCCCATATCCCTTTATGCCAAATTTTTAAAAGAGAATTCCATTCTAATTTCTATCTTTTCTTTATCGGTCTTATTATGGGAATAAATCTCTGCCCACCTTTTTTACTTTCCCTTATTAGTGTAATAGAAATGGCAGAAGTAATCAAAGGTCTTTTATTCTTTCTTTTATTTTTCTTAGCAACTTCTATCTATTTTTTTCCATTGATATTTTTCTCTTATTTAACCCGTTATAAGTTAACGAAAATTATTAGCCAAGTAAGCGCAATCTTTGCCGGTGGGTATTTTCTTTTTAAAGGAATAAATGACCTTTTAAAATTCTAAGATTTTTATCTCTAAGAGACAATAGGAAATTATATAGGAGATAGTCATAGGGTTATCCCTATCACTATCTAAGTCTTTGATTTATAAAGATTTATCAGTATATACCCCCTCCCCCTATGCCGAAAATAATTATTGACAAATTCTAAATTCTATATTATATTAAAAAAATGAAGATTAAGATAATAAAATTAAGCAAAAAGATTAATAAATTTATATTGGTGGGATTTTTATTTTTCAATTTAATAGGTTCCTCTCAGGAATGGGTAATCCGTTACAATGGAGAAGATAATCTTCCGGATGGAGCAAAAGCAATTGTTATTGATAGAAATGGTAATATTTATGTTACTGGCGCGAGTACTGGAAGAAATTCTTTTCTTGATATTGTTACAATAAAATATCGACCAAATGGAGAAGTATGCTGGATAACAAGGTTTAACGGACCTGATAATTATGATGACATTCCAGCAAAATTGATATTAGACAAAAAAGGAAATTTGTATATTACCGGAACTACTTATTATCGCCGAGGTATGATTGTGGAAAGTGATTTTGTAACTTTAAAATATGATACCAGTGGAAATTTAATATGGGTAGTTTTCTATGATGGACCAGGAAGTAGTTATTACGATTACGACCAAGCCGTCTCTCTTATAACAGATAGTTTAGGAAATATTTATGTCATCGGACAAAGTTCTGGCGGTATAAGTACTTTTTTAGATTACGCTCTTATTAAATACGATTCTCTTGGTAGGACATTATGGGTAAGAAGATATGAAACAGAATATTGGGATCAACCTTGGGATATTATTTTGGATGACTCTAATAATATTTACATAACCGGCGGAAGCGGTGGAGGTGGACCTACTCATTATGATTATCTAACATTAAAGTATTCGCAAGATGGTGTATTATTAGGAGCAATGTTATATAGTGGTCCGGCTCTTAACTTTGATGTTGCCAGAGCACTCTCCCTTGATTATCAAAAGAATATATATGTCACCGGTACGAGTTGGCTCTCTTCTAATGGAAGGATGGGAATAGTTACTATCAAATATAATCCCGAAGGAAGAATGGTTTGGGAAGCTATATATCCCGATGCTGAGGCACAAGATATTTTAGTAAAAGGAAATAATATTTATATATTAGGTAACGCAATAACTGCTAGTGGTAGTGATATTCTTTTAGTAAAATATAATTCTAATGGTTCAGAGATTTGGTCGCAAACCTATAATGGACCGGTTTCCGGAGATGATTATGGAGTTAAAATAGTATTAGATAATCTTGAAAATATCTATCTTACCGGTATAAGTCCTGGAGAAAATGGAAATGATTATGTAATTATCAAATATGACTCTGGAGGTCAAAGATTATGGATAAGAAGGTATGACTGGGGTAATGATGACAATCCTTATGATATAGAAATAGATACTTTTAATAATATTTTAATAACCGGCGAAAGTTACGATACTCTAACCTCTTGGGATTATTTAACAATAAAATATTCTAACACAAGTGAAATAGTTGAAAAGGAAAATTTAATTTCTAAGATTGATTTAAAAATTATTCAGGAGTTAGAAATTATCAAGATTGAATATTGGCTACCAAGAAAAACAAAAATGGCTTTAAAGTTCTATAACCCTTTGGGCAAATTGGTAAAAATTATTAGTAAAATAGAAGAAAAAGGGAATCATACTGAATATTTAAGAAAAAATAATCTGAATAACGGAATTTATCTTCTGGTATTAGAGATTCCTTATTCTAAAATAATAAAGAAATTTCCTGTCTTAAAGTAAGTCTATTTATTGACAATTATTATTCCCTAATGTATAATTAAGGTTATGGCAAAAGAGATAAAAAATTTATTGGACACAATTTTGTGTCCGGGTTGAGCATCAAAGTTTAATCAGACGCAGTTAGCGTCGGTATTGGATAAATTACCTAAAATAAGAGATAGGAGGATTATTGTTGGCTTTAATACGGCTGATGATGCCGGCGTCTTTCAGATTAGTAGAAATAAGGCGATTGTCCAAACGGTTGATGTTTTTGCACCGGCTATTGATGACCCCTATCTTTTTGGTCAGATTGCTGCCTGTAATTCTTTAAGTGATATCTATGCAATGGGTGGTAAGCCATTATTGGCAATGAATGTTGTTGGCTTCCATCCAAAATATCCCTTAGATTGGTTTAGCAAGATGCTTCTTGGTGCTCAAAAGAAAGCAAAAGAGGCAAATACTTTTATTGTCGGCGGACATACCTTTGTTTCCGAACAGGTAATGTTTGGTTTAGCAGTTACCGGTTTTATCCATCCGAAGAAAATTATTACCAATGCTAATGCGAAACCTAATGATTATTTAATATTAACAAAACCATTAGGCGTAGAAATTTTTTCTTATGCCTTATTAAGAAATATTAAGATTTCTGATAAACTATATAAAAGTGCTGTAAAATCAATGACAACTTTAAATGATAAAGCATCTGAAGCAATGGTAAAGGTTGGTGTTTCATCGGCTACCGATATTACTGGTTTTGGTCTTATTGGCCATTTATATGAAATGATAAAAGCAAGTAAAGTTGGTGCAGAAATTTATGCTTCTAATTTACCTGTCTTGCCCGATGTTCTTGATTTAATAAAAAGTGGAATAATTGGTGCTGGTTATGGGATGAATTTCTCTTCTTTTAGTAATTATGTTGTTTTTGAGGATAGAATCGATGAAGCATATAAAATCCTTATTTTTTCTTCGGAAACTTCTGGCGGACTTCTAATCTCGGTTTCCGAAAAAAAATTACCAAAATTAAAAAAGGAGTTAAGAAAAAATAAAATAAATTATAAAATAATCGGTAGAATTGTTAAAGACCATCCTTGTACTATTTTTGTTAGAAAGTAGTTTAAAGGAGGCGTTATTCTATAAAAAATTAGAGAATAATAAAGTCCAATGTCAATTATGTTTTCGCCAATGTATCATTTTAGAGAATAAAACTGGCTTTTGCCGAACAAGAGAAAATAAAAAAGGAAGACTTTATAGTTTAGTTTATAACCATCCCCAAGCAATCCAAATTGACCCGATTGAAAAAGAGCCAATGTACCATTTTCTTCCTGGTACAGAAATTTTATGTATCGGTACGGTTGGTTGTAATTTTGTCTGCCAGCATTGTCATAATTGGCATCTCTCACAAGCCAGTTTTAAAAAAGAAGAGAGTTATTTTTTAACTCCAAAAGATATTATTGAAATGGCAAAAAGAAAAAATATTAAAACTATCTCTTTCACTTATAACGAGCCAACTGTCTTTTATGAATATATTTTAGATATTGCCAAAGAGGCAAAGAAGAATAACATTAATATCATCTGGCATTCCAATGGTGCGATTAATAAAGAACCCTTATTAACCCTTTTAGAATATACTGATGGAGTAACTATTGATTTTAAGGGAATTAATAACGAGATATTAATGAAAATGTCCAAAGCGAAAATTGATAATACCTTAAAAACATTGAAAACAATTAAAGAGAAAGGAAAATGGTTAGAAATTGTCAACCTTTTAATTCCAACTATAAATGACCAAGAAGAGAATATAAGGGAACTATGTAAATGGATAAAAGAGAATTTAGGAGATGATATTCCGGTTCATTTTACCCGTTATTTTCCCAATTATAAATTAACAATACCACCAACACCAATTTCTACCTTAGAAAAGGCATATCAGATTGCCAAAGAAATTGGTTTGAAATATGTTTATCTTGGCAATGTGCCTGGTCATAAATATAATTCAACCTATTGTCCAAAATGTAATAAGAGATTAATCCACCGGATTCATTTTACGGTTATAGAAAATAAAATAAAAAATGGCAAATGTCCTTTTTGTCATACCTTAATTTGTGGTAAATGGGAATAAGAAAAGATATTATTTTTATTATCATCACTGGTTTTTCCGGTATTGTTGCCCAATTACTTTTGATAAGAGAAATGTTTATTATCTATTATGGTAATGAATTTACTTTAGGAATAATTTTAGCAAATTGGCTTATTTTAGAAGCCTTGGGAAGTTTTTATTTAGGAAGAAAGATAAAAAATTATAATCTCTTAATAATTATTTTTCTTATCTCACTACCTTTTTCTTTAACTATTTTAAGAAATCTTAAAAATATTCTATCTTTACCTTTTGGTCAAACAATTCCAATCCATTTGGTTTTTCTCTCTTCTTTATTTATTCTTTTTCCGGTAAGTATTTCCCACGGTGCTTTATTTACCTGTTTTGCCCAGTACTTATCTTATGAAAAAAGTGTTGCCTTAACTTATATTTACGAAACCTTGGGAACTATTCTTGGTGGTTTTATTTTCACTTTTCTCTTAATCAAATACTTTAATTCTTTTTCAATTATTGCCTTAATTATTTTTTTAAACCTATTAATCCTTATTATAAATTATAAAAAGCAAACTATCTTTCTTCTTTTAATTCCTTATATTTTCTTTCTTTATTTCTTAGAAAAAATTGAAAAGAGAACAATTAAAAGCCAATGGCAAAATCGAGAAGTTGTTTATTATCATAATTCTCTTTATGGCAATATTACTGTTTTAAAAGATAAAGAACAATATACCTTTTTCCATAATAGTATTCCAATTATTGTTACTCCCACTCCTTATATTGCTTCTTGCCAAGATTTTATCCATCTTCCCCTTTTGTTATATCTCGCGCAAGATAAAAAAGAGGATTTAAAGGTTCTTTTTATCAGTGGTGGTGTTGGTGGTAATATTTATGAACTTTTGCGTTATAAAAATTTAGATATTGACTATTTAGAAATTGACCCAGAGATTTTTAAGGTATTAAAGAAATTTAAAACCAATTTGACCGAAAAAGAATTAAATAATGAGAGATTAAAAATTTACCATCTTGATGCCCGTTATTTTTTGAGAAGATATAAGAAAAATTATGATTTAATTTATTTAGGAATAAAAGAGATACCCGATTTACAAATTGCCCGTTTATTTACCTTAGAATTTTTTATTTTTTTAAAAGAAAATCTAAAAGAAAATGGCTTCTTTATCTTTTCTCTACCTGGCTCTTTAACCTATTTACCAATTGAATTGAAATTACTAACAAAGACTTTGATAAATACCTTAGAGAAGGTTTTTTCTAATATAATAATTATTCCTGGCGAAGAAAATATCTTTATTGCTACTGATAATAAAAATATCTTCCAAGATAAAATTCTTTCTCTAATAAAATCTTCTTTAAAATATTTAGAAAATAAGGAAGATTTGATTATTAATGAAACCTATTTAACCCTGCGCCTTTCCGAAAGATATTTTGATTTTTTAAATTCTCAGATGAGAAATATTAAAGGAAAGATAAACTCCGATTTTTCACCGATTGCCCTCTATTATTTTCTATCCTATTTTAACTCCCACTTCTCTCCTTTCTTTCAAAAACTCTTTCTCTTCTTAGAAAGAATAAAATTTTCTTTTATAATCTTATTTATTATTATTCTCTCTCTTTTCTTTAATCTTATTAAAAAAAGTAAAAGAAAAACTCTTGCCTTTCTCATTTTTTCTACCGGTTTTTATAGTTTAATCTTTTCGCTTCTTATCTCCTTTTCTTTTCAAATTGTTTATGGTTATCTTTATTATCAGATTGGACTTTTAACAACTGCCTTTATGGCGGGAATTGCCTTGGGAAGTTATTTTACAACAAGAAAAGATAATTCCTATCTTTATTTAATTCTTTTTGAGATTCTTTTAATCTTATTTTCCCTTTTCTTTCTCTTTCAATTAAAGGCAATCTATAATCTCTCACCTTTTTTATTTATTTTTTTAGCTTTCTTTTGTGGCTTTCTTTGTGGTGGCGAATTTCCTTTGGCGACTTTTCTTTATGAAGAGGAAAATAAAGGGAAAATTGCCGGTATTTTATATAGTTCTGACTTACTTGGTGGTTTTCTTGGCGGTATTTTAGGAAGTAATTTTCTCATTCTCTTATTTGGTATTTATCAAACCTTAATTATTATTACCCTTTTAAAACTTTTGAGCCTCTTTTTCTTTTTTATAATCAGAAGATAACTGTTCTTCTATTTTACAAATAATTTGGGAGAAATTATAAGGCTTTTCTATGAAATCTTTTATTCCCATATTTTTTAATTTTTCTTTTCTCTTTTCATCAACAAAACCAGAAAGAAAGATAACTTTTATATTCTTTTTTGTCTCTCTCATTTTTTTAAAAATTTCTATTCCATCCATTCCCGGCATCACAATATCCATAATTACCAAATCAAAATCATTTTCTTTAAATTTATCTAATGCCGCAAAACCATCTTCCACATATTCTACTTGAAATCCTTTCAATTCCAATAATTCTTTTAAGGTGAAACCTAATTCAAAATTATCATCTACTAAAAGAATTTTCATTCTCCCTTTAATAAGGTAATTACGACATCCGTTCCTTTACCTTCTTGCGAAAAAATTTCTATCTCACCATTATTCAATTCTAAAAGATATTTTACCAAACCTAAACCGAAACCCATCCCTTTTTCTTTAGTAGTATAAAAGGGCTCAAAAATCTTTTTCAAGTCTTTCTTTTTTATTCCGCAGCCATTATCCGAAAATATTATTCTTACCTTACTATCTTTTTCTTCATTAATAATCTTTATTAAGCCATTTTCTTTAATACTTTCGACACTATTTTTAATAATATTTTTAAAAACATACCTTAATTGATTCCTGTTTCCTAAAACCTTTGACTTATTATTTAAAGAATATTCTATTTTAATATGAGGCGGAATAGCCATATCTTTTGTTATTTCGTCAATCAAATCTTTCACATCAACCGACTCTTTCTCACCTTTCTCTCCTTTAGAAATCTTTAGAAAAGTATCAATTGTTTTGGTAATATTTTCTGTTGCCTTTTCCATTATTTCTAAATAAGTTTTTCTTTTATTCTCATCTTTTATCTCTTTTAAAAGATAAAAACAATTTTTTATTGTCGCCAAAGGATTTTTCAATTCGTGAACAATAAAACCCATTATCTTTCCTAAAAAAACTAACTGTTTTTCCTTCTCTTCTTTTATCTTTCTTTTCCCTTCTTTAACTAATAAAAAGATTAAAGCATATAAACAACCAATAGTCAAAAACCAAGCAGGAGTAATATACTTTCCTAATTTTTTATAAATTGATTTTTCGGAAGAATTTATTTTTAAATAGATAACTGGTTTATCTTGATAATCAGTTAGAAAAATAACCCTTTCTTTATCATCATCCAAATTAGTAATCTCAAAATCTTCTCTTACCTCTTTTTTAATCTCCTTTAATCTTTCATTATCAATAATCCTGCCAATGAAAATAAAACCAGCATATTCACCTTCTTGTTTTGCATCTTCACTTTTATTAATTAAAGAGGCAGCAATATTTAAAATTGTATCTTTATTTAATTTTAAAAAGAAACTGAGATTTTTTCTTTTTATAATTTCGGGGATAATTTCTTTACAATCAAAAAGGAGAGGAGAAGTAGAATAAAAAGGATTTCCTTCTTTATCAAAAATATAACCAAAATCTAATTTAACAACTGGTAACCAATCATCAAAGTTTTCTTTAAACCATTCTTTGTTTAATTTTCCCGTTTTTACCTGCCAAAAGAGTTCTGACCAAACACCTAATTCTAAGATCTGATGCCTCAAAGCCTCTTTTCTATTCTCAAAATATTGTTCTAACCTATCTTTGCTATGCTCTAATTCAAGTTTTTCTAAATCTTTTATGGCTTTTAAAACACTTGAAAAACTTATTAAAAAAAAGATGATAGTTAAGAAAATTAATAGATAGGAGAAAACATTTATTTTTTCCGGAAGCCTTATCACCCTCCCCTCCATTTCTCCCCCCAGATACAAATATTATAACAAAAATTTGTATTTTGTCAATAGGTATTAGTAAATGTGTTAAGAGAATAATAATTTACACATCAAAGATAACAGTTGCCTTATAAATATCTTCTTTTTTGATAGAAAATAGGTGGTAGGTAGGTGTTTTCAATTCAATCTTTATTGGGTGCTTTTCTTTATTAAATTTTTCGCCAACCAAAATTCCGGTTAACTTTTTATAATCTTTTTCAATTTGTAGATTTTTAATATTTTTTCCTAAAAAATATTCCGTTGAAAAAATAAAAATTAACTCCCTTAAAAAATTCATAAACAAATCTTCTAAATCTTCACCTTCAATACTAATCTCTCTTTCAATAACTTCTTCAACCTTTTCAATGTCAGTAAGATTATCCGTAACACAATAAAGGGCATTTAAAAAAAGTTCTTCAATTGTCTTGCCATAAATTTCAACACCCAAATCAGAAGTATGAGGAATTAATTTATATCTCATAAATTTTTATAAATCTTTGCCAATTGATAATAATGAGTAGCAGCATCTTTTATCATTTTAATATCTTCTTCTTTTAATTCTCTTTTCACACTGCCCGGCACGCCAGCAACCAAAGTATTCGCTGGAACAAGGAAATTCTCTTTAATAACACTACCAGCAGCAACTATTGAATTTTCACTTATCACCGCACCGTTTAAAATAATCGCTCCCATACCAATCATCACATTATCACCAATTTTACATCCGTGAATTATTGCCCGATGACCAATACTAACATAATTACCAATCTCTAAAATAAAACCTTTATCCGTATGTAAAACAGTATAATCTTGGATATTAGTATATTCACCAATTTTAATCTTTTCGGTATCTGCTCTGATTATTGTGCCAAACCAAATACTGCTACCTTTTCCAATTTCCACATCACCAATTATAATTGCATTAGGAGCAATATAAACCGAATCATCAATCTTTGGTTTCTTAGAAAGGAAATCCTTTATCATAAATATAAAATAACAAAAATAAAATTTATTTCAAATTTTCTAAAAATAGATTTGTTAAGAATGGTTAGCAAAAAATATAAAAGCACTAACTTAGGATATAAATATCTTATAAAATTGAAATCACTTTTTAGAAAATTATTCTATTTATTTCTAAAAATTTATACGGAGAATTTATTGATTTCTTAATTCTTATCATAAATTATTATATTTTCCTTTATTATCTTTTTATCAATAATAAGAATTAGTTACTATAATATCTCCTATACAGCTCCCTATTCAATAGAAAATAAAACCCTCCTGTCATATTAAAGTAGAGTTAATAAAAATTAAAATGATTTTCTTATTTATCTTTTAATAACTCCTTTAATACCTCCTCTTTTAATCTGTTTTTTAATACTTTTATCCTTTGATAATTATCTCTTACCATAATATCCCCTTCTATATATAAAACGAAAAACACCCCCTTTAGGTTACCACTTTTTTTAATTAAAATTTTTATTGTCTCATTTTATTAAGTAATTGAAATTATATAACTTACAATTAAAATAAATTTAATTCCAAAAACTGTCGCATTTCTCCTTCTTTTTTATTATCTTTACCATTCTTTCTTAATTAACTAAGTCATTTATTTTCAATAACTTAATTATCTTTTAAATCAATTAAATGGCACAGAATTTTTATATAAAAATTTATAAGTGGGATGCGTATTATGATGGTAAATGGTAAATTAATTCTAAAAAAAGTTTTATTCTCCCAAAGCATCTTCTTATCAACGGGAATAATGGTAATTGGTTTAGTTTTAAGTAAATCATTAGGTTTTTTAAGGGAAATATTTGTTGCGAAAATTTTTGGTGTTTCTTATTTGTGTGATGCCTATTTAATAGCAATTCTTTTTCCAATTTCCATTATGGGAGCGATAAGTCAAGCAATTGGAGTCTCTCTTATTCCGATATTTTCCAAAAAAGATTTCAATATTTATTACTTATATCTTTTGATTATTTCTTTTCTATCCTTTCTCATTTCCTTTATTGTTTATCTTTCGCCATCAATTGTTATTAATATTTTAGGACAGGGATTTCCTTTTGATGTAAAGGAAATTTCTAAATTCCTTTTGAAAAATATGGCACCGGCAATATTTTTCATTGGTGTTTCCGGATTTTTTAATGCCTTTTCTTATGTAAATAAGAATTATCTATTCCCTGCTCTTTCGGGAATTTTGTATAATCTCTCTTTAATCTTTGGTCTTACTGTTTTGTATAAGAATTTTAATCTTTTGGGTCTTTCCTGGGGAGTTAACATTGCCTCTTTTCTCTTTACCCTTTTACCAATTTTATTCTTCTTTAGAAAAAGACCAATTGAGAAAGATTTAAATATTTTCCGAGTCTTTTCCGAGACGAAAATATTATTCTTATCTTTTCTACCCTATCTTTTGGTAAGTTCCCTTTCTCAAATTAATGTAATGATTGACAAAATGATCGCTTCTTTTTTAAGTGAAGGAAGCATTTCGGCTTTAAATTTTGCTTACAAAATTGTTGAAACACCAATTTCGATATTTGGTTTTGCTTTAGCAACTGTTTTAATGCCTTTCTTTTCTGAAAAGGCTTATAATGGCGAAAAAGAAAAAATTGTTGAGACACTAAACAAATCTTTATCTTTCCTTTTCTATCTTATTATTCCGATAATAATTATTTTTTTATGGGCAAGTGAAACAATTGTAAAGATTGTTTATTTTCGTGGTGCCTTTGATGAAAAGGCATTATTTATGACCAAAGAATCATTAATCTTTTATTCTTTAGGACTTTTTGCCTATTGTAGTAATTTAATCCTTCTCCGTGTTTATTGGTCAATCAACAGAATTAAAATACCGATAATCGTAAGTATTTTCGCTTTGTTTCTCAATTTAATATTAGACTTGATTTTGGGCAAATTTTTATCTTATAGAGGATTGGCTTTAGCAACTTCTCTATCGGGTATTTTCCGTTTTGCTCTTTTACTTATCTTTCTCCAAGTTTATTTCCAAACAAATTTCCAATTGGCTAAGAATTTATTAAAGCCCCTTTTAGCAATTATTTTAAAAATAAAATTATGGTAACGAGTAAAAAAAGTTTAAATCTTATTTTTATTGGCTTTATTACCTTAATTCTTCTTTTGTTTTTTATTCTAACTCAAAAATATAATCTTTTAATCTCCTTTTCTTTATTTTTAATTCCGATAGCAATAGTTTTGATTTTCTTTTATCCGGAAATTGGCTTAAACCTAATGATTACTGAACCTCTTCTTTATTTTATTCTGCCAATTTTACCAATTGCTGAAGGTTTCAAAAGAGCAGGAATTATAATTTTTGTTTTTCTTATCCTTATCCTTACTTTCTTCTATTCTGTTTATAAAAAACCGCAAACTATTAACAATCTTTCTTATTTAATTAAAGAGCCAATTTATCTTTTATTAATTTTGATTGGTGTTGCTTTATTTATCAGTGTATTAAGATTACCTTTTGCCTTTTCCGAATATGGCTATGTAAAATTTTTCTCCTATCTTTTACTTTCTTTGCTACCCTCTTTTAGTTTACTATTTATCAAGGAAGATAAGAAATTAAAGAGATTTATTTACTTTTTAATTTTCTTCCTTTCCTTATTTTTTATCTACGTTCTCTTTAAAATATTAAGGGAAGGATTAGAAAATGTGTTAGAAAATGAAATTATTCCCTACCGCTTAGGTTTTTCTTTAAGTGTTGTTACCTTTGGTCGCTGGGCAGGAATTGGTGTCTTCTCCTTATTCCTTTTATTTTTCACCGAAAAAAATCGTTTAATAAAGATTTTATCTTTTATTTTGATACCTCTCTTCCTCTATCTTCTTTTATTATCCGGAACAAGAGGTGCAATCCTTGCTTTATTTGTTTGCCTATTTATCTTTTTCTTCTTAAAGATAAGAAACTTAAAAGAAAAAATTATCTTTGTTTTCTTATTTATCTTTCTCTTCTTTATTTTTTATTCTTTATTACCAACAATGATTGCGGAAAGATTAACCTATTTTGAAGACGAAAGTAGTATTAACCGCTTAGAAACCATCTCCCTTGCCTTTAAAAACTTTTTAGATTCGCCAATTCTTGGTAAAGGGTTGGGAAGTTTTCCTTATTATACTTACAATTTTCTCTATCCTCATAATATTTTTGCGGAATTTGCTTCCGAAACTGGTTTCTTGGGTTTAATTCCTTTTATTATTTATATTCTCCTTTGTTTCAAAAAAGTGTTTAAGAAATTTCAAGAAAAAAGTTTGATTTCTCTCTTTCCGGCTTTCCTTTTCATTTACGCTTTTATTCACAGCCAATTTTCTTTTGATATCGGCAATAACTTTTTACTATTTTTTGCTGGTGCTTTTTTAACTTTAAAAGGAGATAATAATGAGCAATAAAATTCTTATGTTAGAAGATATAAATTTAAAAACTTATGATGGTGCTACTGCCCATTTTTGGGGTGTTTATTCTGGCTTTAAAAAATTGAACATCTATCCTATTGTTCTTTTGCCAAAACCTTATCCCCAAGATAATAATTTTAAAAAGGATTTCCTATTCTATCCCTCTTTTGGTGATTACTCTAAAAAGTTAAGTAAACTTCGCTATTTAATTAGTCTCTTTTATTTTATCAAAATAATAGTTAAAAATAAAATAAAGATTATTTATTGTCGTTATACTCCTTTATTTACTCTCCATCTAATAATCGGCAAAATTATAAAAAGAAAAATAATTTTAGAAATAAACAACACATTAACCGATTTTAAAATTAGAAGGAATTTTAAAGATTTTGTTTATTCATTTATAAAAGGATTATATCTCATTTCTACAAAAATTGCTTCAAAAATAATCGTGGTTTCTTCCGGAATGAGAAAGGATTTAATAAAATTGAAAGTTAAAAAAGAGAAAATTTATCTTATCCCTAACGGCACAAATCCGGAAATTTTTAAACCAATTAAAATCAATAAAAATAATTCTCATTTCTATATCGGTTTAATTTCTAAAATAGATAATTACCATGATTTCCAAAAGATAATTGAGGTTGGTGAATTATTAAAAGATTACAAAGATATTAAATTTTTAATCGTTGGCAAATTAGAAAAGAAAGAAATAATAAATTTAATAAAAGATAAAAATCTTTCTGATAAATTTATCTTTTTAGGCGAAATTCCTTATGAGAAAGCACCGCTCTATATCAACCAATTTGATATTGCCTTATTATCAACACCTAAAAATCTCTGCGGCTATACTTCACCAATTAAACTTTTTGATTATGCTGGCTGCGGCCGAATAATTCTCTGCGATAAAGAACTTATTAAAAAAGAGAAAAGTTTAAAAGGCATCCCAATTATTCCTTATAGTTCCGCAGAGGATTTAAGAAATAAAATTTTAGCAATTAAAAATAAATATGAATATTATTTAGAAAATTATGGACGAAAAGCGAGGCTCGCCGTTTTAAAAAGATATAATTGGATAAAAATCTGCGAAAAATCTTTAAAAGGGATTTATAAAAAAGATTCTTCTAATATTAAGAAAGAAAAACCAGTTATTTTACAAGTAATTGGCAATTTAAGTGGTGGTGGTGCCCAAAGCCTGCTTTTAAATTTCTTAAAGGAGAAAGAAGCAAAAAAATTTGAATATCATATTTTTACTTTAAAGAAAAAGTATTCGTTAAAGACATTTATATCACTAATTAAAACAATAAAAAAACTGAAACCAAAAATTATCCACGCCCATCTCTTTCCGGAATTATATTATACTGCCTTTGCCTCTTTCTTTTATAAAAAAGCAAAATATATTTATACCGAGCATAATATTTTTAACCGCCGACAAAAATATAAAATCCTCTATCCCTTAGAAAAATTTGTCTATCGGCGATACGATAAAATTATTGCCTGTGCCAATATGGTAAAAGAAAGATTAATCTCTTATTTACCC
>JBDRVE010000008.1:32008-52715 GCA_039801725.1 candidate division WOR-3 bacterium
CATAATATTTTTAACCGCCGACAAAAATATAAAATCCTCTATCCCTTAGAAAAATTTGTCTATCGGCGATACGATAAAATTATTGCCTGTGCCAATATGGTAAAAGAAAGATTAATCTCTTATTTACCCTCTTTAAAAGAAAGGATTATTACTATCCAAAATGGGTTTTCTTTAAAGGAAAAAGAGATGAAAGAAAGCAAAGAAAAAAGTGATCTTATCTTTATTGGCCGATTAGAAGAACAGAAAGGAGTAGATATTTTATTAAAAGCATTAAAGATTTTAAAAGAAGAAAAAATAACTCCAAAGACTTTTATAGTTGGCTACGGAAGCCAGGAGGAAATATTGAAAGATTATTGTAAAAAAGAAGGTTTAATTAATGTTAATTTTCTCTCTAAAAGAAACGATGCCCTTTCTTTGTTAAAGGCAAGCAAGATTTTTGTTTTACCCTCTCGTTGGGAAGGTCTACCAATTACTATTTTAGAAGCAGCCTCTTTGAAAAAACCAATTATTACTACGGATGCTGGGGGAATAAAAGAAGTATTAAATGAAGATGAAGCAATCTTTGTTGAAAAGGATAATCCGCTTTCTTTAAGTGCGGCAATCAAAAATCTCCTTTTCAACGAAAATTTACAAAGAGAACTTGGCGAAAGGGCTTTTTCTAAAGTAAACAACCATTTCTCAATAAAAACTTTTAGCAAGAAATTGACCAATTTATATGAGGAATTAATAAAAATATGAAGAAAAAGAGAATTATCCATATTTTAGGTGGTTCCAAATTTGGTGGGATTATTTATTATCTTACTTATTTAATTGAAAGACAACTAAAAGAAGGCTATGATGTTTCCATTTTGGCAGAAAATGAAAAGGTTAAAGAGTATTTCAGAAAAAACTTTCCTAATGTAAAGATTGTTGATACCCATAATGCTTACCGGCGAGAAATTTCTCCTCTTTACGATCTTCTTGCTTTAATAAGAACAATAAAAGTTTTAAAGAATTATGATATTGTCCATACCCATACTTCTAAAGGTGGTTTTATTGGCCGGTTAGCAGCAAAAATAAGAAGAATAAAACTGATTATTCATACTGCCCATGGCTTTGCTTTCCATGAATATTCCTCTCCAATAACCACTTTCTTTTATTCTCTCTTAGAAAGGTTAGCCTCTTATTGGTGTAATAAAATTATTCTTCTTAACAAAAAAGATTGGGAATTAGCAAAAAAATATAATATCGGCAATGAAAAAAAATTAGTGTTGATTTATAATGGGATTGATTACCAAAGGATTAAAAATATCCTACCAAATTTCGCTATTCGTCAAAAATTTAATTTAAATGAAGAAGACTTTTTAATTACTTTTGTTGGACGACTTTCAAAACAAAAAAATCCGGAGGTCTTAATTTGGGCAATTAAAGAATTATTAAAAGAAAAAATAGATAGAAAAATCTTTCTCTTATTAATTGGTGAAGATATGGGGATGAAAGAGCGATTAATAAAATTGATTGATAATTTTAAAATAAATGATTACGTTGGCTTCTTAGATTTTATCTCCAATCCAATAGCAATAATTAAAGCTAGTGATTGTTTTGTTCTGCCTTCTCTTTGGGAAGGGATGCCCATCGCTTTATTAGAAGCAATGGCGAGTGGCATACCAATTATCGCTTCTAATATTAAAGGAAATAACGAAATAATAACTGATGGTGTAAATGGTTTTCTTTTTTCACCAAACAATTATCAAGAATTAAAAGAAAAAATTTTTTTATTAATGAAAAATCAACAATTAAGAGAAAAAATTTCCTTTCAAGCCAAAGAAGATGTTAAAAGAAAATTTAACAAAGAAAAATTTCAAGAAGAAACAATGAAAGTTTATAAAGAAGAAATAAAAAAAGAACTAAAACCAAGAAAAATCTATTCTCCTTATCTTAATTCTTTGGGCAAAAGGTTTTTTGATATTATTTTTGCTTGCTTTTTACTCATTTTCTCCCTGCCATTGTTTATTATTATTACTTTTATTCAATTATTCTATTTCCGAGAAAAAATATTCTTTTCCCAAAAAAGGAGAGGGAAAGAATTCAAAATTTTTAATATTTATAAATTTAGAACGATGAAAATAAACGCCCCCAGTTTAAAAAGAGAAGACGGCTCTTCTCTCTATTTAAAAAACGACCCTCGGGTTACTCCTTTTGGAAAGATTTTAAGAATCTTCGGATTAGATGAACTTCCTCAAATAATTAATGTTTTAAAGGGAGAGATGAGCGTTGTCGGACCAAGACCGGACGAAGTTTTGCCTTTAGAAATTTATGAAAATAAAAATAAATTTTTGGCTCGTCCTGGATTAGTAAGTTTAACAATTATTAATGGTCGAAATAGGCTTTCTTTAAAAGAGAGAAACCAATTAGAAGAATTTTATGTAAAAAAGGCTTCTTTTCTTTTAGATTTAAAAATTATTTTAAAAACAATCTTAGTAATTTTAAAAAAAGAAGGAATTTATAATCAGGAGGTGTGTGATGAAAAGTGCTTATCTTTTAACCTTAAATGGAGAAGAAGAAATGAGAAAATTAGTTATTCTTCCTAAAAATTTTAATAAGAAGGAAGATATTTATACTTATTATTTCAACTTAGATATCCTGCGAATAATCGAAGAAGGAGGAATTGTTAAAGTACTCTATGAAGATAAAAAAGATGAAATTATTGGATTGGTTTGTGCCGAATTTTATGATAACTACCTCATCATTCCCTATCTCTTAGCTCCTAATCTTCCTTTAAAAAGCAAACTCCTTTCACAAATTTTAAAAGAAACTTCGGATAAAAGAATAATTTTAAAAATTCCTTCTAATGAAGAAAAATTTATTCAATATCTTATGGGAAATAATTTCAAGTTAATCAACACCTTTATTTTATTTTTAGGCAAAGAGGATATCTTAAAAATAGAAAAACCTTCGGTTAATTATGAAGAATTAAAAACTTCCGTTGAAACTATTAACTCAACAATCTTTTTTTATCTTCTTTTACAAAAAAATTGTATTGGTATTCTTAATGCTCAGAAACTAGGAATGAGTTTCCCTATTGTGCGAATCTCTTCTATTTATATTGAAGAAAAATATCGCAATCAAAAACTTGGTAATTTCCTCTTATTTTCTTTCCTCTCCTTTCTTTTTAAAGAGAAAAAATATTTTGTAGTTACAGAAGTTCCTTTAGGAAACTTGCCAGCAATCCGTCTTTTTTCAAGCTTTAATTTTGGAATTATTGGATCTTATAAGGTTTTAATAAGATGAAAAATATTAATTTTATTCCTTTTTCTCGACCCAGCATCACAGAAGAAGAAATAAAAGAAGTTGTTGAAACTTTGAAATCCGGTTGGCTTACTACTGGGAAAAAAACAAAAGAATTTGAAGAAAAATTTAAAAATTATATCGGTGCTCAATATGCTATCGCCGTAAATTCTGCCACTAGTGGTCTTTTCCTTTCTTTAAAAGCCTTGGGAATAAAAGAAGGAGATGAAGTAATTCTTCCTACTTGGACTTTTTGCGCCACCGCTAACGTAGTTATTCATTGTGGTGCTACACCCGTTTTCTGTGATGTAAATGAAGAATATCTTTTAACTCCTGAAGAGATTGAGAGAAAAATTACAAAAAAAACAAAAGCAATTATTCCTGTTCATTTTGCTGGCAAATGTTGTGATATGGAAGAAATAAATAAAATTGCCGAAAAATATGGTCTATACGTAATTGAAGATGCGGCTCATGCTTGTGGAACAATTTACAAAGGGAAAAAAGTCGGCAAGGATTCCCTTCTTTGTGTATTCTCTTTTTATCCTACAAAGAATATTACTACCGGTGAAGGAGGAATGATAGTCACCAGAGAAAAAGAATTAGCAGAAAAAATAAGAATAATGGCCCTGCACGGCCTCACTTTAAATGCCTATGATCGTTATCAGAAAAATGGTAGCTGGTATTACGAAGTTATTTATCCAGGATTTAAATGTAATATGACTGATATCCAAGCAAGTATTGGTCTTTGTCAATTAAAAAGAATTGAGGAGTTGATTAAAAAAAGAGAGGAGATTGTTAACTATTATCAAGAAAATCTTAAATATCTTAACGAACTAATTTTACCAAAGATTAATCTTAAAGACCAAAGAGTAAGTTGGCATCTTTATGTCGCGCGACTTTCGCCAACAGCAAAAATAAAAAGAGACCAATTAATAGAATTTTTAAAAGAAAAAAATATCGGAATTTCTGTCCATTTTATTCCTCTTCATTTACATCCCTATTATCAAAAGACTTATTCTTTAAAAAAAGAAGATTTCCCTATCGCCAATTTATTATTCTCCTCTTGTTTCTCTTTGCCTCTTTATCCAGAGTTAAAAAAAGATGAATTAGATTACATTATTTATTCAATAAAGGAGGCAATATGTTAAAAAAGTTAAATTTTAGTATTTTATATCGATTTTTAGCGGATTCCCTTATTTTACTATTTTCTTATACCTTTGTTTATTTCTTAAGCGAACATACTTTTCCCAACTTTCTTTCTCTTTATTTTCTCATTCTTATTCATCTATCTGTCTTTTCATTTTCAGGATTTTATACCTATGGCCGAACCTATCGAGGAAGATACAAATTTCTTCTAATCATCTTTGGCTCCCTAATTTCCCTGTTGATATTCTTTTCTTTAACTTTTCGTTATTCTCTTTTTTCTTTTAAACTTCGGCCACTTCTTTTTGGTTGTCTTTTATCTATTTTACTTCTCTCTTTTGTCCGTCTTTTCCTTTTGTTATCCAACTATTTTGTTTATTTAGAAAAGAAAAGAGCCCGAATAATTAAAAAACCAATTGAAAGGATTTTGGTAATTGGTGGCGCCGGCTATATTGGTTCGGTTCTTATAAGAAAACTACTAAAATTAGGTTACCGAGTAAGAATTCTTGATAACTTTCTTTACGGAAAGGAAAGTATTAAAGAACTTTATCACAACAAATCTTTTGAAGTTTACGAAGGAGATTTTCGTCATATTAATGTTTTAACGGAAGCTTTGGAAGATTGTGATGCTCTTATTCATTTAGGAGCAATTGTTGGCGATCCAGCATGTACAGTGTCTGATAAATTAACCATCGAAACTAATCTTTTAGCCACTAAATTTATTGTTCAGGTAGCTAAAAGCAAAAACTGCCAAAGATTAATTTTTGCTTCCACCTGTTCTGTCTATGGTGCTTCTGATAATAACCTTCTTACCGAAGAAAGTGAAACCAATCCTATCTCCCTTTATGCTAAAACTAAATTGGATTCCGAAAGGGTTCTTTTATCAGAAGGAAAGGATTTAATCACAACCGTTCTCCGTTTTGCTACTTGTTACGGTCCTTCTTATCGTGAGAGATATGACTTAGTAATAAATCTCTTAACATTAAAGGCAATAAAAGAAAGAAAAATTCCTATTTATGGCGGCGAACAGTGGCGACCGTTTATTCATATTGACGATCTATGCGAAGGAATAATAAAGACTCTCTTCGCTAAGGAAGAATTGGTTAGTGGTGAAATATTTAATTTGGGTGATACTAACGAAAATTATCAATTGAAAGAAATTGGAAAAATCATAAAAGAAGTGTGCCCCGATGCAGAATTAATAATCTATCCTGAAGCCTCTGACAAAAGAAACTACCGAGTTTCCTTTGAAAAGATTAAAAATACCCTTTCTTTTCGCTGCCAAAAAAGGGTAATTGATGGTGTATGGGAATTAGCAGAAAAAATTCAAAAAAATGGAAATTACTATCTCAATCCCCAATTTTTTATTTATGCTTCTAATTATGAAAGAGTTAAAAATACAAAAAAGGAAAGTTATTGGCTTTCTTTAATAAAAGAGGAGGTTTTATGAAATGGATAATCTTTTTAGGCATTTTAACATTATCAATTTTTGGATTTTTAATTGCCCAAACACCAAAAGAAGAAGCAATAGTTAAAGCCCATATTTGGGGAGAGGTGAAAAATCCAGGATCTTATAATATTTCTTATACCGGCGATGTTTTAGAATTAATTTCTAAAGCTGGCGGACCTACCCCAAATGCTGATTTATCTAAAGTTACTCTTATTATTTCTAAAGAAAAAAAGAGGATAATCCTTAACTTAAATAAAGCGATTAAAAAAGGCGAAATATTTCTTCTCGATAATGGTGATATAATAATCATTCCCCGCTCAAAATTTGCGATAATTAAAGAAACACTTCCCTTCATTACTACTTTCGCAGTATTTTTAAATCTTTATTTAACTTATATGACTCGGAGGTAAAAATGAGAGAATATAACTTGGAAAAATTTTTATTAACTATTAAAGAAAGAAAAAATCTAATTCTTACGATTCTTATTATTTCAATAACAATTTCTTTGCTTTATACTTTTCTTACTAAACCGGAGTACGAAAGTAAGGCCACTATTTTAGTAGAAGGCGACAAATTCAAAAATGAAATCTTCTTTTCAAATCCTTTATCTTTTGCCAAACAGAAAAGTTTACTTTATAACTACTCGGAAATTTTAAAATCCCATGCTTTGATAGAATTGGTACTAAAAGAACTTCAAAATACCCCGGCGAAGAATTATTTTAAATCAGTTGAAGATATCCAAAAAAGCATTTCTGTAAAAATTATCAAAGAAACAGATATTTTAACTCTTAAAGCCCGAAGTGAAAAAAAGGAAATTGCCGAAATCCTTTGTCAAACTTACTCTAAAACCTTTGAAAATTTCATTGCCAAAATTACGAAAGAGGATGTCAGCAAAATAAAAGAGTTTACTTTTAAAAGCTTAAAAGAAATTGAAAAGGAATTACAAACAAAAGAAAATGAATTCACTGATTTTAAGAAGAAAAACCGAATTACTAATTTGGACGAAGGAATAAAAGAACTCTTTCAAAATATTATTAATATTAGAAAACTTTACGACGAAACTTACACCTTATACAATGAAAAAAAAGAGGAACTAGAAAATCTTAGAAAAACTTTTGAAGAGAATAAAAAACAGCTTAACTATGAAGTTGTGAAAGAAAACTCCGCCCTTCTTTCGGAAATGCAAAAAACTTATCAGAACCTAGAAATTGAAAAAACTTATTTGCTCCTTTCCGGATATCCACCCAATAATGAAAAAATTAGAAAAATTGAAGAAAAACAAAAGGAAATAAAAGAGAAATTATTCAAAACCAATGCCGCTACTTTCCTTGATCCTCTAGATTTCTTAAGAAATTTAGAGGGTACAATAATTTTTAAAGAAATTGAAATTCTTGCTTTACAGGCAAAATTAAACAAACTTTCTCAACTACTCTCTCAATATGAAAAAGAGTTATCTTTACTTCCGGAAAAGGAAAAAACTTATTTAAAATTAATGCGAGATATTGAAGTATTACAAAAAATTTATTCTCTTTTAAGAGAAAAAAACGAAGAAGCAAAAATTAATGAAGCCGGCCGAATTTCTGGAATCACCTTAGTTGAAACTTTCACACCAGCAAAAAAAATTAAACCTTCCCTTTCTTTTAATCTAATTTCAGCACTTTTCTTAGGAATCTTCTTTTCCTTTTCGGCTGCCTTTTTAATGGATTATCTTAATAATACTATAAAATCGATTTCAGATATTGAAAAAATGAATATTAGTGTTTTAACTACTATCCCTAATTTAAATGGCAACGAAAGAAAAAAGGGGACAAAAAGGTATATCATTCCTTTTTCTGACGAAAAGACCACTTGTGCTGAAAGTTATCGTTTATTAAAAACTTCTTTATCTTGGTTATTTTTGGAAGAAAACAAAAAGATAATCCTCATTACTTCACCATCTCAAAACGAAGGAAAATCCACCATTGCTGCTAACCTTAGCTATGTTTTTGCCCAAACAGGTTTAAAAACTTTGCTGATTGATTTAGATTTAAGAAAACCAACCATCCATTCAATTTTCTCCGTAGAAAGAAAACCTGGTTTTACTGATTTGATTTTAAATAATGTAAATGGTAATATCAAAAAGAGCGCTTTTGAAAATCTCTATATTATCCCAGCGGGCTCTTTAGTTCCTTCACCAGCTGATTTACTAGAAAAAAAGAATGTAGACGAATGGCTAAAAAAATTAAAAGAAGAATATGGGGTAATAATTATTGATGCTCCACCAGCCTTAATTGCTGCTGACGTTTCGATATTAGCTAAAAAGGTTGATGGAATTTTACTAGTATGTGGTTTTATGAAAACTGAATTACCAATGTTAGAAGAAACGATAAAAATGTTAAATAATGGTGAAAAGAAAATCATCGGCTGTGTTTTAAATTTCTATCAACCCTTGAAAAAATATCATAATTATTACTACTATCATTATAAATATCAAAAGAAAGGATAAAATGTTCACTAAGATTAAAGAAAACATTCCCAAAATCCTGATTGTCGACGACGACCTGCTTTTTTCTCAATCGTTAAAAGAAATTCTCATCTCTCGGGGATATTTAGTAGATACCACCTCTACCGCTAAAGAAACTTTGGAAAAACTCCAAGAAAATTATGATGTCTTTCTTATTGATATCAATTTACCTGATAAAACAGGTTTAGAATTAATCGAAGAAATAAAAAATCGGATAAAACCGCCTCCTTTAACAATTGTTCTTACTGGTTTTTCTTCCTTAACGACCGCCAAAAAGGCTATCTCCTTAAAAGCCGATGCTTATTTAGAAAAACCTATTAATCCGGATCGGCTTTTTATTCTTTTATCTCAACTTTTAAAAGAAAAGCAAAAAAAAGAAGGAATTTTAGAAATTTTCTATGAAATTTTGAAAAGATTAAATATCCCCTCGGCAATTCTTACTTCTGAAAAAATTATCTATTGGAACAGTCTATTCCCCTTAGAGAAAATAAATTTTGATAAAACTCTTGATAAAGATATAAAAATTGGCGAACAATATTTTCGCCCAATAAGGATACCAATTGATAAAGAAAAAACCGTTCTTCTTTTAGTAGATATTACTGACCGAGAAAGCATAATTGAAAACCTGCGAATTATTTTTTCGCATCTTCCTTTAAAAGTCTATCTAATAAACGAAAATTTTCAGATTTTCGGAAACAATAGCCATTGCTATCAAGAAATTAAAAATAACCCCTATCCTTGCTCTTTACTAGGTGAATTTTGTCCCTTATTCCAAGCTAAGATTTCTGGCAGTCTTGTGAAAAGTTTAAAAATAATTGACCAAAAATATTGGGAAGAAAATTGTTTGCCTTTGAAATCTAATCAGTTCCTACTATTCTTTGTTGACCGCACGGAAGAAATTGAAAAGGCAAAAAAACTCTATTCAACCCAACAAGAATGGGAAAGAACTTTTGATGCGATAAATGATTTAATTGTTATTATCGATAAAGATTTTAACATAACAAAGGCCAATAAAAAAGTTTTTCAATATTTTGATAAAAAAAATCTGATTGGTAAAAAGTGTTTCGAAATTTTCCATTCGACAAAAGAACCGATTTCTCATTGTCCATTTGTTAAAACCTTGCGAACAAAAATGTCTTTTACTGAGGAAATTGAAATTAATGAAAAAATTTTCTTGGTTTCAGTATCACCAATTTTTGATGAAAAAGGAGATGTTTTAGGGTGTGTTCATATTGCGCGCGATATAACTATTTTAAAAACAATTGAAGAGAATTTAAGAAAGAAAAACCAGGAACTTATGATACTCACTCAACAATTACAAGCCTCTCAGACCGAACTTATAAAAACTGCTGAACGATTAGCAAAAGCCAACGAAGAATTGACTAAACTTTCTAACACTAAAACAGAATTTATCCAAATTCTTTCTCATGAAATGCGTACCCCCTTAACAGCTATTTTGGAAGGAAGTAATCTGGTTTATGAAAATATCTCTGATGAAAAACTTCAAAAGATTGCGAAACTCATTAAAAATAATGCCCAAAAATTATTTGAACTTATTAATGACTTACTGGATCTTACCAAAATCGAAACTGGTCAGCAAGAGTTATTGCCCCAACCGGTAGACGTAAGAAAAACACTTGAAGAATTATCAGAAAATATCAATGTAATCGTTAAAGAAAAAGGAATTAGTTTAATAAAGGAATTAGAGGAAAATCTACCCTTGGCCTTTATTGATGAAAAAGCCTTTTATCGAATAATTGTGAATCTTCTATCCAATGCGGTAAAATATAGCAAGGAAAATGGTAAAATTGTAATTCGCGCTTTAAAGCATCCCGAAGAGGATAAAATAATAATTTCAGTAAAAGATAACGGAATTGGCATTCCTAAGGAAGAACAATATAAAGTATTTCAAAAATTTGCCCAAATCTCTCATCCTGGATATTCGCCAGTAACGGGAACTGGCTTAGGACTTGCTTTATGTAAAGAATTGGTAGAAAAAAGCGATGGGAAAATTTGGTTTGAAAGCGAAGAACATAAAGGAACCACTTTCTATTTCAGTATTCCTTGTTATAGCGAAGAAAAGGAATATAATTATTATAAAGAAAAGGAACTTAAAAAAGCAAAGGAATTAAACTTTTCCTTGGGAATTCTTCAAGTAAAAAAAATGGTGGGTAAATTTGAAGAAAAAGATTTAAAAATTTTTTCCAATTTTTGTCACGATTCTTTGGGTATTTCAGCGACTGTCAGAAAAATTGGAAACGTCTTAATCGCAATGGCTATTGGTCGGGAAGAAGAATTAAAAAAGAAATTTAAAGAAATAAAAAGGATTTTAAAAAACACCTTTAAAGATATTTCTATTAAAGAAAAATATGAAAAAGATTTTAATAATTGAAGACGAAGAGGCTATCCGTTTCATCTTAGAGAAAAGATTAAACGACGCTGGTTATTTAACAATTTCAGCAGAAAATGGAATAGAGGGATTAAATAAAGCAAGGAGAGAAAATCCGGATTTGATTATTTTAGACTTGATGCTTCCCGGTATCGACGGTTATCAAGTATGCAGCATATTAAAAAAAGACCGAAGATATACCCATATCCCAATTATTATTCTCACCGCACGGATTCAACAGAAAGATTACGAACTGGCAATGCAATTAGGAGCCGACGCTTTTTTAACTAAACCTTTTGAAAGTCAGGTTCTTTTAAGTAAAATTGAAGAATTATTAAAAAATAATAAAGGAAAAGAATAAAAATGGATAAAAAAATAATTAACCAAATTCTTCAAGAATTTGGTTTTTCTCAGAAAGAAATTAAAAAATTTGAAGAAGAGGCAGAACATAGCAATATTTCTTTAGAAAATTTGTTAATTAATCGAGGAATAGTAAATAAAGAAGATTTTTATTTAGCCCTTTCTCGTCGATTAGGGGTACCTTATTTGGACATAACCGGTTATACTATTGATAAAGAAATCTTATCTTTAATACCGGAGGAGGCTTGTCGAACTTTAAAAGTTTTTCCTTTGTTTAAAATTGGTGATACCTTAACTTTGGCAATGGCTAACCCAACGGATATTGATGTAATTGATGATTTACGACTCAAAACGGGTTTAGAAATTACGCCGGTTTTAGTAAGTGAGGAAGATATTAAAAATGCTATTAATAGATACTACAAATCGGTTGAACAATCTTCCATTGAAGAAATAACTCAAATCATTGGGGAAGAAGAAAAAGAGGCAACGGTTGAAATTACCGACGAACTTAAAAAATTAGAAGAAGAAGCCTCACAAGAGCCGGTCGTTAAGTTCGTAAATACAATAATCTCTTACGCAGTGAAAAGTCGGGCTTCGGATATTCATATTGAACCGGAGGAGAATATTTTAAGAGTGAGGTTAAGAATTGATGGTGTTTTGCATACCTTTACTGAAGTAGCCAAAAATATGCACGCCGCAGTAATTTCCCGAATAAAAATCCTTGCCCGTTTAAATATTGCTGATAAATTAAGACCGCAAGATGGTCAATTTCAAATGAATGTGGATGGAAAAAAAGTTGATTTCCGCGTATCTACCTTCCCTACTTTTTGGGGTGAATGTGCGGTATTGCGATTGCTTGATCGATCTTCAGTGGTCATCGGACTTAGCGAATTAGGATTTTCGCCTGAAAATCTTATAAAATTTAATGCTTTAATCAAAAAACCTTACGGAATAATTCTCGTTACTGGCCCAACGGGAAGCGGAAAAACAACCACTCTTTATTCTGCTTTAGAAGCAATTAGAAGTGAAGAAAAAAATATTATCACTTTGGAAGACCCAGTAGAGTATACTTTGCCATTAATTAGACAAGTTCAAATTAATCCGAAACAAGGTTTAACTTTCGCTACTGGTTTAAGAGCGATATTAAGACAAGACCCAGATGTAATAATGGTTGGCGAAATCAGAGATTTAGAAACTGCCGAAATCGCTGTTCAAGCAGCTTTAACGGGTCATTTGGTTTTTTCTACCCTTCATACCAATAATGCTGCTACCGCAGTTACTCGTCTGGTAGATATTGGAGTCGAGCCTTATTTAATTGCCTCTTCCTTAATTGGCGTTTTAGCACAAAGATTAGTAAGAAAAATTTGTCCAACCTGCAAAGAAAGTTATCAACCTAAACCAGAAGTATTAAAGTATTTAGGATTGGAAGAGAAAATGCATCTCTTTCGTGGAAAGGGCTGTGAGGAGTGTACTAATACTGGTTATCGTGGAAGAACGGGCATTTTTGAACTTTTAATTGTTGACGATACGATCCGAGAAATGATCTTAAAAAATAAAAGCGCAAATGAAATCCAACAAGTGGCTGTTGCGAAAGGTATGAAGACAATGCGGGACGATGGTTTTGAAAAGGTAAAAAAAGGTATTACCACAATCGAAGAAGTTTTAAGAGTAACAACAGTATTTTAATTTATTTTCTCTTCTCCGAAATTTTCTTTAAAACTTCCGGCAAAGTAGTGTATTCCATTTCTTCTAATGGTAAACGATGAGGTTCAAAAGGTCCATGGGCACGCATAAAATTAGCTATCCGATTTGCTTCTTTTCTTGCATAATCAAAAGCGGGGTCATCAAATAAATCTCGCGGACCAATTAACATTCCTTGAGCAATTTGAAAACCTAAAGCAATCACTCTTGGGGGACCATCAAACCTTGAAGGATTGGCTTCTCTTTGTGAAACCGGCATTAATGGACCATAATGGGAACCCCGCATCCAACCAGAAACTAAATGGGGAAAAGCAAAAGGCTCAAGAATTTCACCAACAGCCGGTAATCCGGCTTGGGCACGAACAATTAAAACCGGATCATCTTTGCCAACATAACGACCAGCAATTAATGCCAATTTTTGAGTAGAAGATACCGCAGCAATCTCACCATCTTTTTTATAAACCGCCTTAATTATATAATTCTCACAAGAACCAATTAAAACTAATAAATCATACATCTCCTCCGGACAGGAAAGGAAGAAATTTTCATCTTTTTTAATGTCGTGAACCTCAAATTTAAATCCATCATGCATTGTTGGGTCAATAATTAAACCAATGGTGTTAAAAGGGTCAGCAAAAATTTTGAAAAGGGGAAAATTCCAAGCACCGGGCGCACACTTATCTCCCATAAATATCACTACCGGCTCAGATTTCCTTTCCACAAATTCCATTTCAGCAACTCCTGGACCCATACCTTTCACATTTCCTGAAAAGGCATCGCTAAGTAAATCTTGACCAGCACCATAAAGTTTTAATTCTTTTGCTAATTCGGTACAGGCAACAAAAGTATCCCAGGCTAATTTGTGAATCTCCTCGCTGTCAACCCCTTTGTTATGGGTCATTATCAGTTCTAAATCGTCGCCGCAATTGGTTACATAAAAATCAATAATTATTCCTTTTGCCTTTGCTTCCGCAAGTAAATCTTTTGCTTTATCTAAAATTTGCGGATGGCTAGAAGAATGACCAACATAGCCACCAATATCAGCCTTAATTACTGACAAAGTAATCTTTTCTGCCATATATCCTCCTTTATTAATAAATTTTAATAATCTTTTATTATAACAAAATTTATGAAAAATTCAAAGATATTAACTAACTATCTCTCTAATTAAATAAAAGGCTTCGGCATAGGAGAAACCTATTTCCAAACCACGCATTTTGGCTTTATTTAATATTCCTTCTTCACTTCGGGGGTGAAAAAATTTTTTTACTTCCTTTTCATAAAATTTAAAAGCAGAAATTTTTTTATTAATCTCATTTTCTGTTAAAACTTCATAATAATTAGGAGAAAAATTATTTGGAAAATTCCATTCAGTAGAACCAGGAATTTCAAAGGTAAAAATTTTTTTAATTGAGGAATTAAATAAAGGACGACAGGCAATCAAAACTGCCTTATTAGTTATTTGGTGGTCTTGGTTGACATCATAGGGAAAATGGGTATAAACTTCTTTTGGTTTTACTTTTTTTATCACTTCTTCAATCTTTTTAATAATTTTTAATAAGGGATAACTATCTAATTGCTCATCGAAAAATCGGGCAAAATAAATCTCTTTAATCCCTAAAAAAGAACCGGCTTTTTGAGCGTTCTTCTCTTGTCTTTTTATTAACCTTTTATTACGCGCAGATACACCATCAGTAAGAATTAAAAGATAAAAATCTTTTAAAGAAGAATATTTAGCAATCGTTCCGCCCATTCCCAAAACTTCGTCATCCGGATGGGCAACAATTATTAATACTCTATCTCTTTCCATACCAAAAATGAAAAGTAATTCTTTTGCCAATTATTTTCATTCCTAAACTTTTATATAACCGTAAGGCAGATAAATTTTCTTTCTCGGTTTCAACATATACTTCTTTTATTTTTTTCTTTTGGAAGTATTCCAATCCTTTTTTCACCAAACTCTTACCAATCCCTTTTCCTTGATATTCTTTTTTTACCGCAATTAAATCAATAATCCCAACTCTTCTTTTATTTAATTTCAATATCTGACAATCAATAAAACCAACAGGTTTATTATTTATCTTAGAAACAAAAATTTGATGATTTTTATTATGAAAAGAACTTCTAACCCATTTTTGATAAAATTTTTTTACCAATTCCCTTTTAAAATTTTTATCTTGATAAAAGCGGGTATATAAAAAAGAGTTGGCGCTTATTCTTTCCAATTCCTTTAAGTCCCTTTTTTTTGCCGGCTTAATTTCTAATAAAGAATTATCAAATCTTATTGGTAACCTAACAAAATAGGTGACATATTTCACCATCTCTCTAAAACCTAATTTTATCAAAATCTTTCTTAAATTTTTATCTTTTTCATCAATACTAATATCTAAAAATTTTTTATTCTTATTTACCTCTAAAATTTCTTTAATAAAAAATTCTTTTAAGAGGTTATCGGTATCTTTTCTAAAAATTAGATATTCAATTCGACCACAAGCAAAACCAAAAACCTTTTTATCCCAATCCAATTTTTTAACCTTCCCTATTCCCAAAATATCTCCTTTCTCATCAAAAAGGATAAAAAGATTTTTTTCTCTTTTTAATTCTTGATAAATATCCTTTAAACGATAATAAGGTTTTTTATAAAAGTATTCTTTATTTATATTATTAAATAATCTCGTTAAACTTTTTTTGAAAGCCCTCATACTCTTTTTTATCAATCTCAATCTTTTCTAAAAATAATGAACCTTCTTGGAAATCTAATTTTAAGCCATCAAAATTTTTCTCTTTTGGCAAGGCTTTCCAGACAATTATCTTTTTATTATTGTAATAGAAATAGGCACCTTCGTAAGATAAAAGTCCTAACTCCTTTTTCCCGTATTTGGATAATGCCCGAATTTTCCGATAGTTATAAATTAAACCATCTTTTAAATTTATCTCATTAAAGACCTTTTTATCAAGTTTCGGAAAATAGGTAGCAAGTCTTTCATCTTGTAAACGTGGTTTTACTTTATCCTTAATTATTAAAGGTAGGTATTCCCTTATTAATTCTTTCCCTTTTTCAATCTCTTTTTTGTAAACATCCCAGGCAT
This sequence comes from candidate division WOR-3 bacterium, assembly GCA_039801725.1. Lineage (NCBI taxonomy): Bacteria > Pseudomonadati > Caldifarciminota > Caldifarciminota bacterium. The sequence goes on from JBDRVE010000008.1 coordinate 47,911, forward strand.
AATCATCATCCTCAATAATAAATTCTTTTTGACCAATAATTGGACCGGCATCAAGTTTTTCGGTATAATAAAACATTGTTAAACCGCTCTCTCTTATTCCTGCCATTATGGAATTGATTATTGGGCTTGGACCCCTTCCTTTTGGTAATAAAGTTGGATGGAAGCCAATAACCCCTTTTTTAAACAAAGAAAGAACTTCCCTGCCAATAATCTGTCGCCAACCACCAACAATTAAACAATCTCCTTTTAGAGTTTTCAAAAGTGGAATTTCTTTATTAATATCAAAAATTTCGTAAACCGGTAAAGAAAATTCTTGCCATTTTTCATTTTCTATCCCATCATACATTTTTGTTTTAGCAGATTTATTTAAAGTAATAATTGCTACTACTTGACATTCCTTATTTAAAAGAATCTCTTTTAACCATTCATAACCGCAGATTGATGCTGATAGATAAACAATCCTCATTTTCTAATATCCGGTTCTTTTAGATAAAAGGGAGAAAGAGAGAAGGGATCATCTAAATTATTTTCTTCTTTGGCTTTAACAGCAAGCAAACCAATAATTTTTGCTTCAGGATAATAGATATTAATCTTTTTATATTCTCTAAACAATTCTTTATAAAAAAGAATACCGCTACCACAGACAAAGGAAATCTCTTTATAAGGAAAAAGATTAGGAAACTCCTTTATTGGTACTAATTGATAATTAAAAATCAATTTCTCCTCTTGATAAACTGCGGTATAAAGACTTTCTCTTTTGGCATCAATCACACAAAGAATCTTTTCCTTTTTCATTTTCTCAAAATAGTATAAACAGGTATGATACAACGCATCCAAGGTATTTATCCCTTTTATGGGAATATTGTGAGGATAAGAAAGCCCAAAAGAAGTAGCTAAACCAACCCTTAAAGCAGTAAAATTTCCCGGTCCGATACTTACTCCAATCAATTCAATATCTTTTAAGGAGATATTTAGATATTTAAGAGAAAAATTAATAAGAGAAATGAGATTTTTTTCGTGTTTCGATTGGGTATCAGCAAAGATAGAAAAAATTTCTTTGTTATCTTTTAAAAAAGAGATTTCACAATTAGGCGAACTTGTTTCTAATGCCAAAATCATTCTTCTTTAGTAAAAGATGGATAAACTTCTTTGATGACTCCTTCCATTTCATCCATATTGTAATACTCATCACAAGCCCGAATCAATTCTACCGAAGTATAACCCCTTCCCAAACCGATTATTATTACCCTCTTTCCCAATTTAGAAACATAATCAACCAAAGGAACAAAATCACCATCACCAGTTACCAAAATTATCTCATCAAGATAATTAACCATTGATAAAACTTCTAAAGTGATTTCAATATCCATATTTGCTTTGATACTACCATCAAGCCTTTCTCTTGTCTGTTTTGCTACTACCCGATAACCTTGAAAAGAAAGGGCATCAATCAACCGCTGTCTTCTTTCATCATCCCTTTTATAAGGGACAAAGGCAATAAATTTGTATTCCTCTTCCTCTCTTTTTCCCAAAATAATTATGTTTCTTTTCAAAACATCATACCTTACTTCTTTTCCCTGTCTTTCAAAGGTTTCTTGGATATTTTGGACATCTAAAAAAACACCAACTAATCCCATAAAACCTCCTTTAAAATAAGGTTTAACCCTTTTAAAGAGAGATAAGGCTCAAAATAATCAACTCCTTTAAGATAACGATGAAAAATAAAAGATAAACCACCAGTTAAGAAAACTTTAAAATTTTTACCAACCAAATTTTTATATTTCTTTATTAGAAAAGATAAACCTTCTAAGACAAAGAACTTAATCCCTTCTAAAACTGCCATTTTTGGTGAAAGACCTTTTGGCTCAATCTTTCTATTAAAAACAATCTCATTTTTAGCAATCTTTTTAATTTGGGCAAGAAAAGAATAAGAAGTTAATATTCCTGGCAAAATCAAGCCACCAATAAAAACTCCATCTTTTTTAACACAAGAAAAGGTTGTCGCACTTCCCAAATCACAAACAATCCCATTTTTCTTATAGAATTTATAAACATAATAACAACTGGCAATTCGATCCTCACCCAATTTACTTTTCTCATATAATGAATAATCTAAATCGATTTTTAATTCGGACAAAGAATAGATATTTATCTTTTTGTTAAAGTTTTTAATCTCTTTTATCAAAACCTCTTTCGCCTTAGGAACTACTGAAGAGATAATAATCTCTTTCGTCTTATCCAAAAAGAAAAAATATCTTTTATCTTTTTTTAATTTTTTTGTCTCAATACCCATTACCATTATCAAATTATCATCTTTAAAAAAACCAAACTTGGTAAAACTATTGCCAATATCACAAACAAGAGAATTCATAGAAAAATCTTTTCCACTTCACCACTTAAAATCTTTATACCCTTTTCTAAAATTAATGAATAATCGTCATCAATATCTTCACAAACACCAATTATCTCTTCTTTGGAAGGAAGCAAAATTTTTATTTTCTTATCCTTCAAATAATTTCTCTCTTTTAAAAAATTTAATAATTCCCTTTTATTAACCTTTTTGTAATTTAGGTTTTTTAGAATATTTTCCATAAAAATAAATTTCTCAAAGGAAGAAATCTCTCTTTTTAAAATCTCTTTTAAAGAAATCGCATTAGAAATCTCTTTGGGAAACTTATCATTATTGAGATTCATTCCACAGCCACAAATCAAAGAAAGATTATATTTCTCCGCCAATATCCCCGATAATTTTCTATCTTCATAATAGATATCATTAGGCCATTTAATCTGTAATTTTCTTTTTAAATCAAAGGTCTCTTCACAAGCAAGAACAATACTTCTTAATATATGAAAAAGAATATCAAAAAGAGAGAATATTTCTTTATCTTCTAAATTTAATAACAAAGAGAAGTATAAACCACCAACTGGTGAATACCAAGGACGTTGATAACGACCATAACCACCTTCTTGTTCATTAGCAACAATCATTAAATCCCTTTTGTAAGAAATAAATTCCCTTGCTAAAATCTGGGTGCTTATAACCTTATCAAAAAAGAAAATATCTTTTATCCTCATTTGATTTTCACAATCTTTTTATTATCAACAAAATAAACTCCCTTCTTTTCTATTAAATTTATTTTCTGACCAAAGATATTATAAGAGCCCCTTACCCTTAACCACCTTTTATTTAAGTTATTATCTTCTAAAACAATTCCGCTACCAGTAGTGTTCAAAAATAAAAGATTACCATTACTCCTATCCCAATTGGTTATTCCCAAATCAGAAAAAGGCGAATAGGTATAATTAATAATAATCGTCTCACCAATTTGTGGTGTAAAAGAAAAACTAAAATAACCGGTTAAATAATCAAAAGAAAATTCTTGCCAATTTAATTGCCGACCATTGATATAAACAGAATTTAATTTTTGAATAGGTATCTTTTTAATATTAAACAATCTTCTCTGACCATCGCCAATTATTATCTCATTAGTATCAACCAAATGGTCGTTTCTTATACAGCCAAACATAATATTCTCGCAAACCAAATTATTTCCCCAATTATAAGACCATTCCGGTGTCAAAGAATAAGAACCCAAATGATTCTCAAAGATACAGGCACTTTCCCACCAACCACCACAAGCAAGTTCCAAATAACCATCACCATTTAAATCGCCAAAGGCAACAACCGAAGAATATCTCGTATTGGTTAAAAGAGTGTATTGCGGAATAGTATCAAGACTTCCGAAATTATTTTTATAGATAAGAATCCGAGAACGGTCACCACTCAATTGTCCATTACAAGCAACCGCCAAATCATAATAGTTATCATTATTATAATCACCAACCGCCATCCTTATTACCCAACCAACTACCGAAAAACTTATTGTTGGTCTTTCGGGAATATTGCCGTTATTAGAAATATAAATATTTATCTTTCTTCTATGACCCGAAACCAAATCTAAATAACCATCATTATTAATATCAACAAATCTTATCGCATCCGAAGGCGAAGAATCCAAAGAAACCCAACTTGGTAAAGTATCAAAAACTCCATTATTATTCTTGAAAATCCTTGCTGGTTCCTTGATATTATTATAAGCATCACCACAAGATACCGCCAAATCCAAATCGCCATCCAAATCATAATCACCTAAACAACAATCAAAAGAATGCAAATTCTCCCTTGATTTATAATAAGGCAAAGGATTTAGACCTGTGCCGGTATTCAAATAAATTCTTATCTTGCCACTAATACTACCAAAACCAAGATAACTTACTGCCAGATCAAAATTACCATCATTATTAACATCTCCTAAATATAAATGACCAAAATATCCAGAATCGGCACTGCGCCAAGAACAAATTCTTTCTAATTCGCCATTATGATTAAAATAAACTCCGTTTCTATTCAATGCCATATCATTACCATTACTTGTTACCAAATCAATATAAGAATTATTGTCAATATCCCAAAAACCGCCACCGGTAGAGTAATCATTATCAATAGAAACCCAAGAAGGTGAATTGGGCAAGGGAATATAAAAAATTCCCAAAAATATCAAAAGAAACATTCCTTTATAATTTTACTAAATTGACAAGATTTTTCAATATAAAACAAGTGTTAATCTAAAGGAGTCTTTTTCGTCATTATATAAAAAATGGATATCATACAGAAATAATAAAAGATTTAGGAGTTTTACCTATAGCCAAGCAGTCTATTTTACAAAAGTAAATCAAAAACAATCCGCAGATTTATTGATAATTTAAAAAACATACTGTCGCATTTTAACTCCTAATGACCCTAT